>DATJVF010000120.1:0-11230 GCA_035501995.1 Anaeromyxobacteraceae bacterium | reverse complement strand
GATCGTCGGCGCGAGGGCCGGCTTCATCGTGGAGGTCGCACCCGGTGGCGAACCCAGGGTGGACTACCAGGGGAACCGGCTGGGCCCGATCGCCGCCAGGAGCACCGTGGACATCCCGGCCCTTCCGAAGGGAGAGCGCCTGGAGGTTCTCCTGGTCTTCGAGTCGAACGACCCCATCCGCCCGATCGTGATCGGCCTCCTGCGCGGTCCGGGGGGCCTGGAGGCGCGAGGACCGCGCCCGGCCGACCAGACCTTGGGGAGGCGCCTCGTGCTCGAGGCCCCGGACGAGGTGGAGATCCGCTGTGGCCCGGCGAGCATCACGCTACGCCGCAACGGCCGGATCGTCCTCCGGGGCCTCCAGATCGAGTCGAGAGCCACCGGGGCCAACAAGATCCGCGGCGGCTCGGTCCAGATCAACTGATGGCCGAGCGACCCGTACTGTGGGACGTGGTCGAGGAACACCTCGACGAGGCGGGCTTCCTGTGGGAGCGCTGGGAGCGCGCTCTCCTCTCGCCGTCGCTTCGGGCCCGCCAGGTGGCCGACGGCGACGAGGCCCGGCTCCTCGCCCACGTCGACGGCCTGGTGGTCGCCGGGCCCAGGGCCATCGATCGCCTCCTCGAGCCTGCTCTTCGGCAGGGAGAGCCGGGAGCGGCGGCCGCCGCCGCGCACGCCCTCCTCGAGCTCCCCGGGGGGCTGGCCCGTTGGCGGGCCGTCCACGCCGGGGGCGCGGGGGCGCGGCGCCACTCCATGGCCCGGGCCCTCGCCCTCAGCCGCCGCCCCAGCGAGCCCGAGCTCACGGCGCTCCTCTCCGACGGCCACCCGTGGGCGGTGGTGGCGGGTCTCGAGGCGCTGGCCCTTCGCCGCATCGATGCCGGGCCCTCCCTGTCCGGCCTCCTCGCCAGCCGCGATCCGGCGCTCGCCGCCGCCGCCCTCCACGCGGCGCCGTGGTCGAACCAGCCGGTGCGCGCGCTCATCGAGCGGGCCCTGGAGCGTCCGGAGGCGGCCGTCCGGGAGGCCGCCCTCGAAGCCGGCCTTCGCCTGGGCTTCGGCACCGCGCTCACCGCCTGCCGGCGCCTGGTCGAGGGCCAGGAGCCCGTCGCCGACCGGGCCCTCGCCCTTCTCGCGCTCGGGGGGGACGCCGACGACGAGCCGCTCCTCCTCAGGGCCGCGGCGGTGAGCTCGCTCCGCGCCCCGGCCCTGGTGGCCCTGGGTTACGCGGGAAGGGTCGGCGCCGTCGAGGTGCTCCTCGGGGCCATGGAGCAGGAGCCCCGCGAGGCCCGCCTGGCCGGGGAGGCCTTCACCGCCATCACCGGGATCCCGATCGCGGGGGAGCTCGTGGCCGAGGCGGAGCCCGCCTCCGAACCGAGCTCCCTCGAGGCCGATGACCTGGACGCCGATCTCGCGCCCACCCCGGAAGCGGAGCTGCCCGTGCCCGAGCCGCACGCGGTCGCGCGAGCCTGGAGCGCTCGGACGAAAGCCTTCGACTCGGCTCGAAGGTACCTCCTCGGGAGCCCCTTCACGGCCGAGGGCCTGCTGCGCGCCTTCGCGGAGTCGCCCATGCGTCGCCGCGCCCTGCTCGCCCTCGAGCTGGCGGTGCGCAGCGGCGGGGGCTACGCGGTCGAGCCGCGCGACTTCGCCTTCCAGCAGCTCCGCTCGGCGCAGCGTCAGGAACGCACCACCTTTCCCGGAGGGAGCCTGCCCTTCTCCCGGCTCCTTCGGAGCTAGCCGGATGCTCCAGATTCGAAACGAGACGCCGTTCCAGGCCGACCGCGCGCTCCTGCTCGATGCCGCGGGAAACCAGGTGTGGGTGGTGGCCATCAAGGCCACCTACCTCATCGACGAGCGCGGTGGAGCGCAGCCCTGCCCCTCCCAGGAGCCGGTGGTCGCCTCGCCGGTCTGGTCCGGGGCACCCGGTCGTTCGAGCCTTCTGCGCGAGAGCGAGCTCGTCGTCGCTCACCCGGGCACCGACGTGACCTTCAACGCCACGGCCCACGCCCCCCGCGGACACCCCGCGGCGACCGTGGAGGTGGGCGTGATGGTGGGCCCGGCCAAGAAGTCGCTCCGCGTCTACGGGGACCGCGTCTGGTTCAAGGGCGCCACCGGGCTCGCCAGGAGCGCGCCCAGGCCCTTCGAGCGCATGCCGGTGGTGTGGGAGCGGGCCTACGGAGGGAGCGAGGGGGATCCCGAGGACGACCGCTTCGCCTGCGAGACCCGCAACCCCGTTGGCCTCGGGTTCGCGACCTCCTCCTCTCGCCTGGCGGACAAGCCGCTCCCCAACATCGAGGACCCGCACCACCTCATCGAGAGCTGGCGGGACCGTCCTCCCCCCGCCGGCCTGGGTGCCGTCGCCCCGGACTGGTCGCCGCGGCGCGAGCGAGGAGGCACCTACGACGAGGCCTGGCGGCGATCGCGCGCACCGCTGTGGCCGAGCGACCACGACCCGCGCTTCCACCTGTCGGCACCGCTCGGGCTTTCCCTGGAGGCGCCGCTCAAGGGGGGCGAGGTCGTGAGCACCATCGGCCTCACGCCGGAGGGGCCGCTCACCTTCGCGCTCCCCCGCGAGTACCTGGTCGTCGAGACCCGGCTCGGAGGGGCCTGGTCGCGGCAGCGCGTGAAGCTCGAGCGCGTGATCGGCGAGCCGGACGAGCGGAAGCTCATCCTGGTCTGGTCGGCGCGGCTCGTCTGCGGGGCGCGCGGCCGGGAGGTCGAGCTCACCCGCATCGTCACCAAGGAGTGGGTCGACGCATGAGCCCGACCCGCGCATCGCCCGTGGCCGCGCCGGCCCACCTGATCGGCCTGGGAGCCCAGGCTCCGGTCGGGCTCGAGCCGCACGCCATCGCCGCCGCGGTGCGGGCGGGGCTGAACCGCTTCGAGCTCTCCGATCGCCTCCGCCGGGCGAGCGACGGAGAGCCCATGCTGGTGTCGTTCCTCGGGACCCTCGACCCGCATGCCACGGCCGAGCAGCGGATGGCGGAGCTCGCCCGCGAGGCCGCCTCCCAGGCCCTGGTCCCCCTCGTAGAGGCCTCGAAAGCTTCCGCCCCGGCGCCCATCCCCATGGTGTTCTCGGTACCGCCCCACCGCCCCGGGCTCGTCGAGGGCGCGGGTGCGAAGCTCGCCCGCGACCTGGTGTCGAGGCTCCCGGTCCCGGTCGATCGGCGTCATTCCGGGATCTTCGACTCGGGTTCGGAGGGCGGCCTCGCCGCGCTCGCCTACGCGGCGGCGTTGCTCGCCGATGGGCGGGCCGAGGCCTGCCTGGTGGGAGGATTCGAGTCGCTCTGCGAGCTCCAGGGGTTGCACTTCATCGAGGCGCTCGGACGGCTCAAAGGCGAGGGGGCCCCGAGCGGCCTCGTCCCCGGGGAGGGGGCGGCGTGCCTCCTCATCTGCTCGGACAGCTTCCGGCGCCGGGCCAGGCTGAGCTCGCTCGGGATGGTCGCGCCGGGCCCGCGCGCCGTCGAGCCGCACCCGTGGTACGGAGGCCAGCCCTGCCTGGGGGAGGGGCTCACCCTGGCGCTGCGGAACGCCCTCGAGGCCGGCCTGCCGAAGGGGGGGCGCGCCGCCGTCACCTTCGGCGACCTGAACGGCGAGCCGTGGCGAGCCGACGAGTGGTCCTACGCCTACCTGCGCACCGCCGAGTGGTACGGGGAGCCGCTTCGCCTCCGCCACCCGGCGGATTGCCTGGGGGACCTGGGGGCGGCGAGCGGGCCCATGCTGGTCGCGCTCGCCGCGCTCGACCTCGCCCACCCGCGATCGGAGTCCCTTTCGGCGCTGGTCTTCGCGGCCTCGGATACCCGGCCTTACCGCTCGGCCTGCGTGGTGCGGAGCGCGAGGGAGGTGAGCTCGTGAACTTCGTCCTGGTGAACGCGCTCTCGGTGGTCCACAAGGGGAGCGACGGGGTGGCCACCGCCTCGGCCCCCGACGTGTGCCAGACGCCCTCGCCCGGCGGGCCGGTGCCGCTCCCCTATCCCGACGTGGCGCAGTCGAGCGACCTCGCGGACGGCACGACCAGCGTGGCGGTCCTGGGAAATCCGGTGGCCGTCAAGGACTCGTGCTTCGCGACGAGCACCGGGGACGAAGCCGGGAGCGCCGGCGGCGTCGTCTCCGGGGTGACGAAGGGTAAGGCGAAGTTCGCCAACTACAGCTTCGACGTGAAGCTCGAGGGCAAGAACGCCTGCCGGCTGGGCGACCCGATGACCATGAACGGCAACGCGCCCAACACCGCCACCGTCGCGGAGGTCCAGGCCAACGCCATCGCCGGGAAGATCGGCCAGGCGGCCTTCGACGACCTGTGCCGCGCGTTCTGCTGGTGCGACCAGGGCAAGGATCCGGACGACCTCGTCAAGGTCCGCAAGGTCCCCCCCCCCGGACCGGCCCAGGAGGCGTAGGAGAACCTCATGGCGAGCCCCAAGGAGAAGTGCTTCCGCAAGGCCCTCGACAAGATCAACGAGGGACGCGAGGCCAAGGGGGAGCGTCCCCTCGACGTCGCGAACGAGCAGGGGTGGATCAGGGACGCCGAGAAGGGCTGGCAGCCGGCGCCCTGGTACCGCGAGCTGTGGTACAGCATCCGCAAGACCATGCGTATCCAGAACGGTCTCCAGGATCCCCGTCCTCCCGGTGCGGCCAATCCCGAGCAGTTCCGCAAGCCGGACCTCACCCTGACGCGCGAGGACGGCTCCAAGGCCGTCATCGACACGAAGTTCACCGACGCCGACGGGAAACCCGACGGCTGGCGCACCGAGGAGGGCATGGGCGGCAAGACGCAGCAGGAGGACTACCAGGACATCAACCGGCAACAGGGCAACGACATCGGCGAGCCCAAGCTCGACAAGGACAACTGCGACTGCGGGAAGCGCAAGCTCGAGACCGAGACCGTCGAGGTGAGGGTGCCGGCGCTCCAGCCGGGAAACTCGCTCTTCTTCGCGCCCCTTCCCGCCCCCGGAGGGGTACCCATGCCGGCCCCGGCCCCCACCCCGGGTGGCTTCGCGGTCCCGGAGTTCGTCTTCCCCTGAAGGGCGCCACGAGGCCACGACATGCCGGCGACCTTCGACCCCGCAGAGCTCCGGATCGCGGACGGCGACGGCCAGGTGGTCGTCGCGCCCTGCCTCTCCTTCACCGTGTGGTTCCGCTTCGCCGACCCCCCCGTGTTCCTCGACTTCTACGAGCGCGCCTTCCAGGCCCTCGGCGCGGAGTTCACTTACTACCGCGCCGAGTCGATGAAGCGCCCGGCCAAGGTCACCCCCCGGGCGCGGACCATGGTCCCGACCTGGATCAAGAAGCCGGCCGAGCTCAAGTTCTACTTCGCGCGCTTCCAGGGCGGGCCGGACCTCTCGGGGCCCTCGCTGGAGGTGCACTACCAGCACTGGCCCAAGCTCACACCGGCCCAGGAGGACCGGTACCGACAGAACCTGCCCACCCTGGTCGAGCGGGGCCTCCTGAGCCGCAGCGGGCTCACTACCAGCACCTTCAGGATCACCGTTCCGGTCGACCACCCGCTCGCCACCCCGGACCGCTTCGCAGCCTTCGCGCTCGAGTTCCGGGCCGTGAAGGAAGGCGAGTTCGTGACGGGCGGGTGCGATTACGGGCTCGACGTCGACCGTACCCGGGGTGAGCTCGCCGACCGGCCGGCCAGGGCCCTGTGCATGCGCTACCCGGGGCTCGACTACTGGGCTCAGTCCATCCACCAGTGGCTGCATCGGTACGACCCGCGAGCCCAGGCGCTCCTGCCCCTCGTGAAGCGCGCTGGCTGGATCACGCTCGCGAGCGAGCGGTCGGTCGAGGCCCTCGGTGGCGCGGCCAGGCTGGCCGAGGCGCTCAAGGGCGACCCGAGCGTGCGCCTCCTGCCCTTCGCCCACGGCCTTGGCCTGAGGTCGGGGGAGGCCCCCAGGCTCGGCGATCTCTCCCGCCTGGACATCCCCTACCGCTCGGTCGCAGCCGCCATCCGGCCGGTGCGGGTCGATCGGGTCGGCGCGGTCGGCTCGGAGGACGAATGGATGAAGGAGTGGCTCGGCCTCCTCGACCGCGAGCCGGAGGCGCCCCGGTGACGAGGCTCCTCTCTTCCGTCGAGGGCACGCTGCCCCAGGAGCTTTTCGTCGACCTTTGCGGGGCGGACGTCCTCAAGCTCGCGCCGCACGCGCCGGCCGAGCAGGAAGCTCCCATTCCCGATCTCGCCGATCTCTTCGCCCGCGCCGCGCGGCTGGGCTTCTTCGGCGGTACGGTCGCGGAGCCCTGGGGGGCGGTCGCCGAGGTGCTCGCGAGCGAGGTCCGCCTCGTGGAGCGCCGTGCCTCCTTCAGGCTGCGACTCGACGCCATCGACCCGGGGGCGCTGCGGGTCCTGTGGAACGTGCTCGGGGCGAGGGACCTCGAGGAGGCCTCCATGCGCACGGTGCCCAAGGTGCCCGGGAAGCAAGGTGCGCTCCTCGACCCTGGCCACCTCGCCTATCCGGGCCTCCACCGCCCGCTCCCCTTCGCGCTCGAGGCCGAGCCGCCCGCGCGATCGTCGCGCGAGCGTGCCGTCCAGCTCGTCTTCCAGCGCCCCCCGCCGGACGAGGTGGTGGACGAGGTCCTCGCCGCCCTGGGGGTCTTCACGGAGCTGCTCCTCCTCGGGGGCTACCCCGAGGACGGCCAGGACCCCCGCGACTCGGGCGCCTTCCCGGACCCGGCTTTCCAGCTCGACGAGGTCACGGTCGAGCAGGCCTTCCCGGAGCTTTTCGCCGCCGACCAGGCGGCCTTTCACGCCGTGGTGAACCACGCCATGACCCTGGACCGGCGCGGTCATCCGCTCTCGGTGGTGGTGGTGCGCTGAAGGCCGCCGGCCCCGCTCGCGGGAGGGCCGGTGCCAGCTCGCCCGAGCGCCTCCCGCAGGGGCGGTGTCCCTCGGCCCACCTCGAGCGTCAGCCTCCCTCGCCGGGCGCGAGCAAGAGCGCTCCACGATCGGGCCCGTACGAGGAGGCGAAGGCTAGGCAGCGGGTGGCTACCGGATCGCCGAAGGCGAAGGCTCCGGCCGCGACGGCGAGCGCCGTGGGGAGCGTCGCCGCCCCGAGGTCGCCGAAGCGAGCCGGCAACATGTCGGTGCGCGCCCCGGGGACGATGAGTTCCCGGAATCCCCGGCCGCCGTCCAGGCCCCCGGGCGAGAGGGCGCGCGGCAAGGCGAGCTGCATCTCGTGCGCACGCCAGCCCTCGTTGGTGACGTCCCCGAGCAGCCAGTCGATGCGGGCCTCGCGCTGGGATCGCACGCCCTCGGCGGCCGAGCGGAGCGCCCGCCCGAGAGCCTCCGCGCGCGACGGCACCGCCCCGTGCGCCGGGGCCGCCTCCTCGTCCACCGCAGCAGCCAAGAGGCGCAGTCCGATCGGGGCGCGACCGCCGGCGGTCAGGAGCGCAAACGCCGCGCCCTCTCCCGGGATGAAGCCGTCGAGGTTCTCTCCGGTGAAGAGGCGCTCCTGTTCGAGGAGCGCCTCGACCACCTCCCCGTCCCAATAGGTGTCGGCTCCCCCCGCGATCACGCAGTCCACCGAGCCGCGGGCGAGCGCGGCCCCGGCCTCCAGGATCGCGCCGGCGAAGCCGCCAGGCCCACGCGGCACGGTGTGGAGCCCCGCCTGCGGGCCAACCTGCTCGGCAAGCCATCGTCCGAGAGCGCCCTCGATGCTCGCACGTTCGGCCGCCCGCCCGCCGCCGTCGGCGTAGCGCTCGGGCAAGGCGACGAGGAACGACACCCGCTCCGGGGCGAGTTCCTTCAGCGCCCGCGCGAGCTGCGAGACGGCCTCGAGCGCGAGCCGGACGAGGCGCGCCGTACCGGAGAGGCGCGGGGGCAAGGTGCGAACGGCGATCATGCCGGCGCGCTCGCTGGATGCGTCGCGAAATGGCGTCTCGGCGATGGGGGTCGCCTCGGCGCGCCAGAAGGCCCAGGTCTGACGTGCGTCGAAGCCGAGCCCGTTCACGGCCCCGCACGCGACGGCGCCGACGGAGGGTCGCGAGACCCAGGAAGCCGCCTTGAGACCCACTAGGCCTCCTTCTCGAAGACCAGGATGTCTCGCGGCTCGTGCCCCACGGCCCGCACCGCCGCTCGCCAGGTCAGCTCGACCGCACGCTCCCCGGGGAAGAGCACCACCGTGTCGAGCGCCGGCCGGTAATGGGTGCGCTCGCGCCGCCCGACCGCCTCCACGCCGAAGGCGAGGCGCGGCAGCGCGAAGGTTAGCGGGCCGCGCTCGGACATGCCATGGAGCTGTACAGGCTCACCGCCCACGAACGGCTTGGGCGTCGAGAGGCCGGGGGCCGCCACCAGGTAGTGGCGCTCGTCGAAATCGAGCGGGAGGAGCGGCATGCGCTCCTTCTCCCACCGCTCGTCCATGGTTCCCGCGAAGCCGAGGCGCGGCTCCCAGTGCGGCGCCACGGCCCCCACCCCCGCCGGGACGAGACGCGAGGAGGGCTTGGTGATGGGATCGCCTGCCGCCTCGATCTGTGGGCCGGGCTGGTGGACGAGCTTTCCCGGATCGCTCGCCACCCCGCGGCCCACCGGGTTGCGCCGCTCCATGAGCGCGCGCCCGGGGTCGCCGAGGTCACAACCGCCCCAGGCGTACTCCCAGCGGAGGGGTACCTCCCGGAACGGCTCCGGGGGCGTGAGGCCCAGTCCGGCCATCGTCCGGTACCACACCCGCAACCCGGTGACGTGCAACGTGCGTCGCAGCTCGCCGACCCGCACCAGCACGTCGAGCTCTCGGACTGGCGCGCGGTTCGGCGCGAGGGCGCTCCCCACCACCACCACGTCCGCGCCCGGCTTCCCCGGGCAGGCGTCGGAGGGGAGCCTCACGCTGCTCGCGTGGCCGTCGGGATCCCACAGCTCGTCCACCTTCATCACCGCGGCCCCGGGGACGCGTCGCAGGCCTCCCCGGTCCCCGACCGCGAAGCGCTGCTTCATCACCACCACCCACGTCTGGCCGCCGTCCCGAGCGAGCGCCGGAAGGAGCTCGACGGTCGCCGCGGTCGATCGGCTGAGGACGGGCAGGTGCATGGCTCATCGCTCCAGCCGGGTCGGAAAGCCCCCCTGGCCACGTCGCGCGGCGCCCACCTCGAGCGCGGCGCGCCAGGCTTCGATCTCGCGCCGCTGGCGCGCCACGAAGGCCGACGGATCGAAGGGGAGCTTCTCGCCGGTGCGAGCCACGAGCTCGAGATAGGCGAGCCGCCGCTCGCGCGGGGACACCGGGGCCGACTCCATCTCCCACAGGTCGTCCTCGGCGCTCCACGGGTGGCCATAGCGCCAGCGCGTCCCGGGGCGAGCCGCCGAGCCGTGCTTCTTCCACCAGGCCCTCCACGCTGCCGCCTCGGCGGTGAGGACGAGCGAGGTGGGAGGCGGCTTCGCGCGCCCCAGGAACGGATGCGCTTCCGGCGGGTACTCCGGAGCGGGGTCGTCCTCGGTGAGCGAGGCCCCGGTGATGCGCTGGAGAGCCGCGACCGCCACCTTCTCACCGCAACCGAGCCGCTGGAGGAGCCAGGGTACGAGCTCCGAACTACCGTACCAGCCCACGCCCTCGACGAGGGGCTGGGAGGCCCCCTGGACCGTCCCGGAAGCGAGCGCGTCCCCTCCCGAGGTCCCGGCCGCGATCCCCACGTACAGGGCAGCCTCCGCGAACTGTCCCTGCCCCGAGGCGGTGAGCCGGGAGGCCCGCGCCATGCCCTCCGGGCAGCCGTGCAGGATGGAGGCCTCGAAGCCGGCGCGCACCACGGCCTCGTCCTCGTGGTCGAGCAACCGCGAGAGCCCCTGCCGCTCGACGGGCCCGGAGGCGGACGGCAGGGCCAGGGCCGCCTCCCGCATGAGGGCGACCTCCTTGGACCGCCAGGCCGTGAGGGCTTCCTGCGCCGAGAGCGCACGCCGGCGCCCCAGGACCCGCAGCGCTAGCCGGGCGAGGGTGGGCTCGCTCACTCCCAAGAAGGCGCGCACCCGCTCGGCAAGCCCGGCGCTCGGCGCGAGGGCCAGCGCGTCGGCCACCGCGTCGAAGACCGCCGGATCGGCGAGCGGCGCGGTGCGGACGAGGCGTAGCGCCTCGTCGGCGGCATCGTCCCCCCCGATCGAGCCGAAGAAGAAGACGAGGCCCCACAGGAGATCCGGATCGGGAACCGGTCGGTCGTCGAGGAGGGCGACGAGCCGCGGCAGGACCGCCTCGCCACAGGCGAGGATGGCGTCCACCCTGGCGAGGAGGCGCGACTCCACCGGCGCGAGCTCGCTCCAGAGGTCTCCCGCGTCGGGCTGGCGCATGACGCCCATCATGGCCAGGTCCTCGAAGAAGGAACGGGCGCGGGCGAAGAGCACCTCCTCGCGGGAGAGGGCTTCGCCGAAGATGGCGCGCTCGGGGTCGCCTTCGCCGGCGGGGGGGGGGGCGGTCGCCGCGGCGGGGGCCGTCGGCTCCTCCGAGGACTCGGCGGCCAGAGCCTCGGCGGTGGCGAGCAGCTCGTCGAGGTCCTCGGGGCTCGCCGGCCTTTCCGCGCCCACCGGCGTGGGTAGGTCCTCTGGAGGCTCGGGCACTGGCGGTGGCGGCCCGGGGCGGATGAGCTCGGGCGCAGCCGTCGCCACCGGAACCGCCGGCGGAACGAGATCGCGCGCCAACCTGAGCTCGCGCGGCTCGAGGCGAGAGGCCCGCTGCTCGCCTCGCCCGTCACGGCGCGGCAGATCGAGCCGCGGGAAGGACCGGGCGGCGGCGCCCTCTACGAGCGCCGCCATCGCCGTCCTGACGCAGACCTTGGCCTGCGCCGCAGCCGGATCCGCCGAGCCGCACGCCTCGAGCACCTCGAGCGCCGTGCGGCCGCCCGCCTTGAGCGCCGAGACCGCGCCCGGGTAGGCCGCCGGATCGTCCGCCGCGGCCGACAGGGCCAGGTAGCAGGCGCGGAGCGCGCCGGTCACCGCCTCGGTCACCCTTCTCGAAGGAAACGCCGGGTCCCGCACGCGCGGGAGCGCCACGAGCGCCTCGTCGAAGAGCGCGCGCACGGTGCGCAGATCGGCGGGGGCGCCAGATGCCGCGCTGAGCGTGGGGACCTTCGGCTCGGCCATCGGTCACTCCCACTCTGTTGGAGCGACTAGCCGGCGGAACCACTTCCCGGTGTCCGCCAGGTCGTGGAAGTCGCCCCAGAACCCGGGCGGCTCCTCGACGAGGAGGTCCACGAGTGCCCGTGCCACCTCGGCCTGGGCCACCGGCCAGTCGAGCGCGTTCTCGTCGCCGAGCGTGGGGGCCGCACCGGCGCGCAGGAG
>DATJVF010000119.1:0-3246 GCA_035501995.1 Anaeromyxobacteraceae bacterium | reverse complement strand
GCCGCTTCTTCGACGGCGGCGGTCGGCTCATCGACAGCTCCCCCATGTACGGCCGCTCGGAGAGCGTGGTCGGCGACCTCTTGCGTGGCACCCCGTGGGCGAAGGAGGCCTTCGTCGCCACCAAGGTCTGGACCGAGGGGCAGAAGGCCGGAGAGCTGCAGATGGCCGAGTCGGAGCGGCGGATGGGGGGGCGGCTCGACCTCGTGCAGGTCCACAACCTCCTCGACGTGCAGGACCACCTCCCGACCCTCCGGGCCTGGAAGGCGGAGGGGCGCATCCGCTACCTCGGCATCACGCACTACAGCCTCTCCGCCTTCGAGGCGATGGAGCGCATCCTGCGCGAGCAGAAGGTGGACTTCGTGCAGCTACCCTACTCGGTCGGGGTGCGGGAGGCGGAGCGCCGGCTCCTGCCGGCCGCGCGCGACACCGGCACCGCGGTGATCGTGATGCGGCCGTTCGAGGGGGGGTCGCTCTTCTCGGAGGCGCGGTCGCGGCCGTTGCCCTCCTTCGCCGCCGAGTGCGGGGCGAAGAGCTGGGCCCAGCTGTTCCTGAAGTGGATCCTGGCCCACCCGGCGGTCACGGTGGTGATCCCGGCCACCCGAAACCCCGGGCACCTGCAGGACGACCTCGGCGCCGGGAACGGGCCGCTCCCGGACCAGGCGCTCCGCCGGCGCCTCGTCGCCTACCTCGGCGCCTGAGGGAGGGCCCGGCTCAGGGCGAGGGGGTGAGGGCGGTGCGCTCGAGCCAGCCACCGCCCAGGGCCCGGTAGAGCTCGACGAGGTTCGTGAAGCGGGCGAGCCGCGCCAGGATGAGCACGCGCTGGGCGGAGAGCAGGTCCTGCTGGGCGGTGAGCACCGCGAGGTAGCTGTCCACCCCCTTGCGGTAGCGCAGGTCGGAGAGCTGGTAGCGCCGCTCCTCGGCGGTCACGAGCGCGGTCTCGGCCGCGATCTGGGCCTCGAGCTCGACCCGCGAGGCGAGCGCGTCCGAGACCTCGCGGAAGGCCACCTGGATGGCCTTCTCGTACTGGGCGACGCCGATCTGGCGCTCTACCCGGGCCGCCTCCAGGTTGGCGGTGTTGCGGCCCCCCGTGAAGATGGGGATGTTCACCTGCGGCGCGAAGCTCCACATCCCCGACGGACCGTCGAAGAGGTGGCCAAGGTCGTTGCTCGAGAAGCCGCCGCTGGCGGTGAGGGTGATGGACGGGAAGAAGGCCGCCCGGGCCGCCCCGATGCTGGCGTTTTGGGCCTCGAGGAGGTGCTCGGCGGCCAGGATGTCCGGCCGGCGCTCGAGGAGCTCGGAGGGCAGGCCGGCCGGGAGGTCGGCGACCACCGCGGCCTCGGCGAGCGGCGGCGCCGGTGGCAGCCCGGCCGGGATGGGCGCTCCGACGAGGAGCACCAGGGCGTCCTCGGCGAGGGCCCGCTGCCGGGTGAAGGTGGCGAGGTCGGCGGCGGCGCTCGCGACCTGGCCCTCGGCCGTGCGCAGGTCGAGCTCGGAGGCCTGGCCGACCTCGTAGCGCCGCCGGATGAGGTCGTAGCTCGTCTGCACCAGCTCGGCGGTCTGGCGGGTGAGCGCCAGCTGCTCGTCGACCGCGAGGAGGGCGAGGTAGTTCTCGGCCACCCCCGCCACCAGGGAGAGCTGCGCGCTCCGCCGCGCCTCCTCGGTGGCGAGGTAGCTCTCGAGCGCCGCCTCCTTGAGGCTGCGCACCCGGCCGAAGAAGTCGAGCTCCCAGGCGCTCACCCCCGCCCCGACGTTCCAGTAGCTCTGGGTGAAGGGCTGTCCGATGGGGCTCAGGTCGAGCGGGGTGCGGGAGCGGGTGTAGCCGCCCGAGGCCTGCACGGTGGGGAAGAGGGCCGCCCGCTCGATCCGGTAGCGGGCGCGGGCGAGGTCGACGTTCAGGGCCGCCACCCGCAGGTCGCGGTTGCTGGCGAGGGCGAGCTCGACGAGGGCCTGTAGCCTCGAGTCGCCCAGCACGTCGCGCCAGCCGCGGTCGGCGGCCGGGAGGCCCTTCGGAGCGGCCGCTTCTCCCGCGGTGGGATAGGCGCTCGCCACCGGCGCCGCCGGGCGCTCGTAGCGGGGCGCGAGCGAGCAGCCCCCGAGGAGGAAGAGGGCAGCGAGGGCCCACGGCGCCGACCGCCCGGGCGAGCGTCCGCCCGCCTCGAGCGCGCTCGCCTCACGCATGGTCGCCCTCCTCGTCGGTGCCGATCATGGCCGGGTTGGGCAGCGGCTCGGGGAGCCGGGGCTTCCCCCGGGCCACCCGGCGGACCAGCACGAAGAAGACCGGGATGATGAGGACCGCCAGGACGGTGGCCGAGATCATGCCACCCGCCACGGCCCAGCCGATGGCGTTCTGGCTGGCCGAGCCGGCGCCATTGGCGAGCGCCAGCGGCAGGACGCCCAGGATGAAGGCCATCGAGGTCATGAGGATGGGCCGAAGCCGCATGCGCGCCGCCGCGAGCGTCGCCTCCACCAGGTCCTTGCCGGCCTCGTGCTCGGCGCGGGCGAACTCCACGATGAGGATGGCGTTCTTGGCCGAGAGCCCGATGGTGGTGAGCAGGCCGACCTGGAAGTAGACGTCGTTGGGGAGGCCACGCAGCGTGGAGGCCGAGAGCGCGCCGATGACGCCGAGTGGCACCACCAGGAGCACGGCGAAGGGGATGGACCAGCTCTCGTAGAGTGCTGCCAGGCACAGGAAGATGACGAGCAGCGAGATGGTGTAGAGCGCGCCGGTGTTGGCGCTGGCCAGCCGCTCCTCGAAGGAGAGGCCCGACCACTCGAGGCCGATTCCGGGCGGGAGCTTGGCCACCGCCGCCTCCATCGCCGCCATGGCTTCGCCGGTGCTCTTGCCCGGTGCGGGCTCGCCGAGGATCTCCATCGAGGGGAGGCCGTTGAACCGCTCCAGCCGGGGCGAGCCGTAGGTCCAGCGACCGGAAGCGAAGGCGGAGAAGGGGGTCATCCCGCCGTTGGCGCTCCGCACGTACCAGTGGTCGACGTCCTTGGGCAGCATGCGGAAGGGGGCGTCGGCCTGCATGTAGACCTTCTTCACCCGCCCCTTGTCGAGGAAGTCGTCGACGTACGAGAGAGCCCAGGTCGAGGACAGGGTGGCGTTCACATCGGCGAAGGAGAGGCCGAGCGCGGCCGCCTTCTGCCAGTCCACGTCGATCTTGAACTGGGAGGTGTCGTCCTGGCCGTTCGGTCGCACCTTGGTGACCGCCGGCTCTTGCTGCAGCGCGCCGAGGAGCTGGTTGC
>DATJVF010000118.1:0-11002 GCA_035501995.1 Anaeromyxobacteraceae bacterium | reverse complement strand
CCTGGACGGGCGGGCCGGCATCTTCGGCTCCCACCTGCCCTGGGGTGACCTGCGCCGCGGCTGGAACTTCCGCTCGCTGGGGCACGGGGACGTCGACTTCGACAGCATCGTCCGCGAGCTCAACGCCGCCGGGTACGGCGGCCCGCTCTCGGTGGAGTGGGAGGACTCGGGCATGGAGCGCGAATTCGGAGCCCAGGAGGCCCTGGCCTTCGTGCGGCGGGTGGACTTCACCCCTTCGACCACCGCCTTCGACGAGGCCTTCTCAAGGAACCCCTGAAGCCGCCGGCCTTGGAGACGCAAGAGGGTCCCGCACCTCGACTGGGCGGGGCCCTCTTCGGCCCAAGACGGCCCCGGCCGACGCTCAGCCCGTTCCGGGCGAGTCGAGGAGCTTCTGGAGATCGAAGGGGACCCTCGTGAAGCGGACGCCCATCCGGGCGCGCGGTCCCGCCTCGGCGCTGCGCTTCACCCACACGACCTCTCCCCCGAACGCCAGGTCGTCGCCGTTCACCTGCATGATCCCCTGGACGTCCTCACCCTGGCGCAGGGCCCGCGCCGGCTCGGTCGAGAAGCCGCCCGCGCTCACGTCGACCGTGAACGACGACGAGGGCCCGAGGATCACCCGGAAGCGGCCCTGCTTCCGGGCCCGGTGACGCTGATCCGATGTCAGCTCTCGCCTCGACGCCATGATGCGGTCCCCACTTGCCCTGCCCGCGGCCGCACCCCGCCCCCATCACGCCAAGCGAGGGATCTGGCTGCGCGTTCCGAGCGGGTATAGGTCCTCCTCAGGGCTCAGGTTACGCCGCGCCGTCGGGTCCGGACATGGCCTCGGTTGGGACGACCCGTTTGTGAGGGTAGCCTCGTCCGGTACCCCTCCGTCGGCGGCTCGCCCCGTCCATCGTGACGGCTCTGGCCTCGTCCTCGAAGTCGGTCTCGAGCCCTGGGCTTGCGTTCGTCCTCAGCTCGCGCGTCACCGAGGCGGGGTCTCCCCTTGCCCATCGAAGGCGGAAGCCACCCGACGGGTCGCATGATCCAGGTCGGGCGAGCCCCACCTGAGGCCTGCGTCCCGCACCTCGCCTCGCCTGGGTGCTCCTGGCGGAGAGCGCGCCGGCAGAGCCAGGACACACACTCGAGGTGAATCCAGCCTTCGCGCCCACCCTTCCCCGGGCTCACCGCGGGGGCGCTCTCCCGCCGTGGTTCGGGCTTGACTTCGCGGGCCCAGCACGGTGAACTTGAGAAAGTAAGGGAACTGGACTAACTGACGAGGTGTGCGCCGCTCGCCCCGGCGCCGTACCGATCCCGCCGTGAAGGGCGGGTCCACCGCGAGCCTCGCGAGGGGCTGCGCGCGCGACCGAGGAGGACGCCATGCCGAGCTACTTCGCCGAGATCCCGCCCATCCGCTACCAGGGGCCCGAGGGCCAGGCCGCGCTCGGGTACCGCTTCTACGACAAGGACCGGCTGGTCCTCGGCAAGCGCATGGAGGACCACCTCCGCTTCGCGGTCTGCTACTGGCACACCTTCTGCTCGACCGGGCAGGATCCCTTCGGCGGACCGACCTTCGAGCGGTCCTGGGACCGCGCCTCCGACCCCATGGAGGCCGCTCGGCTCAAGGCCGAGTCGGCCTTCGACTTCGTGAGCAAGCTCGGGCTCCGCTACTACACCTTCCACGACCGCGACGTGGCGCCGGAGGGCGCGAGCCCGAGGGAGAGCCTGCGCAACCTCGAGGCCATGGTGGACGTGCTCTCCGCCCACCAGGAGCGGAGCGGGGTGCGGCTCCTGTGGGGCACCGCCAACCTGTTCAGCCATCGGCGCTTCATGGCCGGCGCGGCCACGAACCCCGATCCGGAGATCTTCGCGCTGGCCGCCCTGCAGGTGAAGGCCGCCCTCGACGCCACCCGGCGGCTCGGGGGCGAGAACTACGTCCTGTGGGGCGGGCGCGAGGGATACGAGACCCTGCTCAACACCGACCTCAGGCAGGAACTCGATCAGCTCGGCCGCTTCCTCTCCATGGTCGTCGAGTACAAGCACCAGATCGGCTTCAAGGGCACCATCCTCGTCGAGCCCAAGCCGCGCGAGCCCACCAAGCACCAGTACGACTTCGACGTGGCCGCGCTCTACGCCTTCCTGCAGCGCTTCGGGCTCGAGAAGGAGGTGCGGGCCAACATCGAGAACAACCACGCCACCCTGGCCGGGCACTCCTTCGAGCACGAGATCGAGGCCGCCTTCGCCTACGGCCTGTTCGGCTCCATCGACATGAACCGCGGCGACACGCTCCTCGGCTGGGACACCGACCAGTTCCCCAACAACGCCCCCGACATGGTCCTGCCCTTGCTCGCCATCGTGAAGGGCGGCGGCTTCACCACCGGTGGCCTCAACTTCGACGCCAAGGTGCGCCGGCAATCCCTCGACCCGGTGGACCTCTTCCACGCCCACCTGGGGGCGGTCGACGTGAGCGCGCGCGCGCTGCTCGCCGTGGAGCGGATCCTCGCCGAGGGCAGCCTCACGAGGGCCGTGCAGGAGCGCTACGCCGGCTGGCGCGGACCGCTCGGCGCCGAGATCCTGTCCGGCCGGGCGAGCCTCGAGTCCCTGGCGGAGCGGGCGCTCGCCCGCAACGCGGACGTGGCGCCGGTCTCCGGGAGGCAGGAGTACCTCGAGAACCTCGTGAACCGGCTCTTCTGAGAGAGCCGGGCGTAGCCGAGGCCGGCGCGGGGGCCAAGGGACCTCTCCTCGGGGGGCGCCTCGCGCTCCCCGAAAGCCCTTGCCCCAGGCGCCCTTAATCGGCAGGGTCTAGGACATGCGAATCCTGTCCGGCATCCAGCCCTCCGGCCTGCTCCACATCGGCAACTACTACGGGGCCATCCGCCAGTTCGTCGAGCTCCAGAACGAGGGCGAGGCCCTGTACTTCATCGCCAACCTGCACGCCCTCACCACGGTCAAGGACGGCGACCTGGCCCGCAAGCTCACCCACGAGACGGCGGTGGCCTTCCTCGCCCTCGGGCTCGACCCCCGGAGGTCGATCATCTTCCGCCAGAGCGACATCCCGGAGGTCCTCGAGCTCTACTGGATCCTGGGCACGGTGGTGCCCCTCGCGAACCTCGAGCGCGCCCACAGCCTGAAGGACAAGCTCGCGCGCGGCCTGAGCCCGGACTTCGGGCTCTTCGCCTACCCGGTGCTGATGGCGGCCGACATCCTGCTCTACCGCACCGACGTCGTGCCGGTGGGCAGGGACCAGGTGCAGCACCTCGAGTTCGCCCGCGACTGGGCCACCAAGTTCAACAGCGCCTTCGTGCCGAACTACGACCCGGCCGACCCGGAGCGGAAGGAGGCCCCCGGGATCCTGCGCCTACCCGAGGCCCGCCTGCACGAGGACGCCGCGGTCGTGCCGGGCGTCGACGGGCAGAAGATGTCCAAGTCCTACGGCAACACCATCGAGCTGTTCGGGCCCGACGCGGAGGTGAAGAAGCGCATCATGAGCATCAAGACCGACTCGGTCCCGGTCGAGGCGCCCAAGCCCCCGGAGAGCGCCCTCTACCAGCTCCTCCGGCTCCTCGCCCCGAAGGGCGACCTCGCGGAGATCGAGCGCTCGTGGAAGGCGGGCGGCGTCGGCTACGGCACCTACAAGAAGAAGCTCGTCGACTACTTCCACGCCACCTTCGGCGAGGCCCGCCGGCGGCACGAGGAGCTCGAGCGCGATCCGGGCGAGGTCGAGCGGATCCTTTCCGACGGCGCGCGGCGGGCGCGTGAGCTCGCCGCCCCGCTGATGGCGAGCGTCCGGCGGGCGGTCGGGCTCCTCTGAGGCGCGCTCGCGCGGCGCGGCACCCGCGCGGGCCGGCCGCGGGCTAAGATCCCCGCCCCCTTGGCCGGGATTCCGGCTCCCCCCTCGTTGGCGGGCCCGCGGCCGCGGGGCGCAGGGCGCTCGAGGGGCTTCCTTGGCGCCGCGCCCTGCGGACCGAGGGCCCTGCCTCGCGAAGAATCTCCTCCGGGTTACCAGGGAAGGTTTAGGATCGGCCGAGGTAGGGTCGAGTCTCACGCTCGGTGCTCGAGGCTCGCCGCGGGCGCGTTGGCCGCGCGACGGGCGAGGTGGTCCCTGGACATGAACCTCGTCGGAAAGGCGAAGCGCGTCCGCATCTACGTGGGCGAGGACGACCGGATCGGGAAGTCGCCCGCGCCGGAGGTGCTCCTCGAGTTCCTCCGGCGGGAGGGCGTCCACGGCGCGACCCTCATCCGCGCCGTCGGGGGCTTCGGGGGCCGCGGGGCCGTCCACGCCGCCCACCTCCTCGACGGCCAGGAGCGCCTGCCGGTGGTGCTCGAGTGGATCGACCTCCCGGAGGTGGTGGAGCGGGTGCTCCCCCGCCTGCGCGAGCTCATGACCCGCGGGCTCGTCACGGTGGACGACACCGAGGTGGTGCACCAGGCCGGGCCCTCGATGCGCGAGCTCTCGCACGGGATGACCGCCGCCGACGTCATGTCGCGCGACGTCACCCGGGTGCCCCGCGACGCCCCCATCCGCGAGGTGGTGGAGGCCGTGCTCGGGAAGCTCTACCGCGCCGTGCCGGTGGTCGAGGGCGGTGCCCCCATCGGGATCATCACCAACACCGACCTCGTCACGAGGGGTGGGCTGGGGGTGCGGCTCGACCTCCTCAGGAACCTCGACAAGCCCGAGCTGCGGGCGATGCTCGACGAGCTCTCCCGCTCGAACAAGGTGGCCGCCGACGTCATGACGCCCTCGCCGGCCACCGTGCACCTCGACACCCCCCTGCCCGACGTGGCGAGCGTGATGAGCCGCCGGCACCTGAAGCGCCTTCCGGTCATCAACGACCAGGGCGCGCTGGTGGGGATGGTGAGCCGCCTCGACCTGCTGCGCACCGCCGCCGGGGGCGTGGCCGGGCGGGCGCCCGCGCCGCACGACCTCGGCTTCGCGGGCGACACCCCCATCTCGAAGGTGATGCGGCGCGACGTGCCGCTCGTGCATCCCGACACCCCCCTCCCCGAGGTCCTGCAGGCGGTGGTGGCGACCCGGCTCAACCGGGCGCTGGTGGTGGACGCCGACCGGCGGGTGGTCGGCCTCGTCACCGACGCCGAGCTGCTCGACCGCATCACGCCCTCGCTGCGGCCGGGCGCGCTGCGCTCGCTCATGAACCGCTTGCCCTTCGCCCAGCCGACGCAGGATACCGCCGCCCAGCGCGCCGAGGCGCGCACCGCGGCCGAGCTCATGTCGCGCCACGTGGCGGTCGCCCGCGGAGACACCCTCCTCTCCGACGCCATCGCCCTCGTCGTGAAGGGGAACCACAAGGTCCTGGCCGTCACCGACGCCGACGGCCGGCTCGCCGGCATCGTGGACCGGGCCGACCTCCTGCACGGCCTCCTCCCGGACTGAGGAAGCCTAACCGACCGGGCGCCCCCTCTCTGAGGGCGGCGGCTTCCGTCGCCCGGCGATGCGCCGGGCGAGGTAGACCACCACCGCCAGGTTCGCGAGCACGAGCAGGACGCGCAGGGGGCGGCGGTGGCGGACGATGGCGACGGCCTCGAGGGGGATGGGCAGCGCGCTCGCCAGCACCACCAGCCAGGCCCCCCAGGAGTAGCCGCGCCACAGGCTGTAGCCCTCGAAGGCCGAGACCGCGCCGTCGATGAGGAGGCCGAGCTCGACGAGGTGGAGGCCCCGGCCGGTGAGCAGGCCGCCGATGAGCTGGCCGAGCGCCAGGCTCCAGCGGCTCGCCAGGTTCAGGCGCAGCTCGCGCGCGAACTCGCGCAGCCCGCCGATCCCCCCGGACGCCGAGAGGACCACGAGACCCACCGCCAAAAGCACCTCGACCAGGGCCTTCAGGGCCTTGTAGAGGACGATGAGCCGCTCGCCGAGATCGCGCCGCGCCTGGTCCATCGGAGGCGAATGGCTCAAGGGGAGCCTGGGCCCGGCGCGCGGGCGCCCGCCCTCGTGGGAGGCCTTCGCGGGGCCCGGCGCCTCATCCCTCGCGCCAGGGCTCCGAGGAGCGCAGGGCCGCCACGATGGCGCGCGTGGAGGGGGAGCGGTTGAGGGTGTAGAAGTGCACCCCGGGGGCGCCGCGGCGGAGGAGCTCGGCGCACTGCAGGGTGGCGTAGGCCACCCCGAGCTGCAGGGCGCCCTCGGGGTCGTCGCGGCGGACCGCCATGGCAGCCTGCAGGGCCGGGGGGATGCGGGTACCGCACAGGGCCGTGAAGCGCTCGGCCTGGTCGACGCTCGTGAACGGCATGATGCCGGGCAGGATGGGCACCGCGATGCCGGCGGCGCGCGCCCGCTCCACGAAGCGGAAGTAGTACTCGTTGTGGAAGAAGAGCTGGGTGATGAGGAAGTCGACCCCGGCGTCGACCTTGGCCTTCAGGTGCGCGAGGTCCTTGGCGAGGTCGCGCGTCTCCACGTGGCCCTCCGGGTAGGCGGCCGCCCCCACGCAGAAGCGCCAGCGCGGCTCGCTGCGGATGAAGGCCACGAGCTCGGAGGCGTAGCGGAAGCCGTCCGGGTGCGGTACGAAGGTGGCCTGGCCGCGGGGCGGATCGCCCCGCAGCGCCAGCACGTTCTTGATGCCCGAGGCGGCGATCTCGTCGAGGACCGCCCTCACCTCGGCGCGAGAGGCACCGGCGCAGGTGATGTGCGCCATCGCCTCCACCTCGGTCTCGCGCTTCAGGCGGGTGACCACCTCGAGCGTGCGCTGGCGGGTGGAGCCGCCCGCCCCGTACGTGACCGAGACGAAGGCGGGGGCGAGCGGCTGCAGCGCCTCGAAGGAGGCGAACAGCTGCGCCACGCCCTCGTCGGTCTTGGGCGGGAAGAACTCGAACGAGAAGATCGGCTCGCCCCGCTCGCGGGCGAAGCGCAGGAGATCGGTGACCCTCACCCTGGTGAGGTTAACATGCCTGGCGGATGAGCTCCCCTAAACCGCCGCGCCCCCCGCGCTACATCACGCCCGAAGGCTTCCGCCGCATCGCCGCCGAGCACGAGCGCATCTGGAGCGAGCTGAGGCCCAAGATCGTGGCCGAGGTCGAGGCCGCCGCCGCCCTGGGGGATCGCTCCGAGAACGCCGAGTACATCTACGGCAAGCGCAAGCTGCGCGAGCTCGACCGCCGGCTGCGCTTCCTCTCCGAGCGCATGGACGAGCTCACGGTGGTGAAGCCCGCCCCCCATCCCTCCGGCCGGGCCTACTTCGGCGCCTTCGTGGCGGTGGAGGACGAGGCCGGGCGCGAGAGCACCTACCGGCTCGTCGGCCCCGACGAGGCCGACGCTGCCGCGGGCCAGATCAGCATCGAGGCCCCTCTCGGCCGGGCCCTGCTCGGGAAGGCGGCGGGCGATGCCGTCCGGGTCGAGCGCCCCGCCGGCATGATCTCGCTCACGGTCGTGGAGGTGAGCTGGCCCGAGGGCGACGGCTGAAGCCCGGCCGGCCCCGTCCGGGCCGAGGGCTGAGCCGCCGGAGCCCCCAGAAAGGGCTCCCCGGGAGGGCCTTCAGCTCGACGTTTCTCGCCGCCGCTCACTCGCGAGCCCGGAGAGCCTCGCCCACAGGGCCTCGGTGCCGGTCCCCTCGACGGCCGAGAACGGCACCACCTCCTCGGCCGGCACGCCGAGCGAGCCCGCCACGGCCCGCACGGCCTCCCCGCGGTGGCTCTTCCCGATCTTGTCGATCTTGGTGGCGGCAACGAGGACGGTCCGCTCGTGGGCGGCGAGGAAGGCGAGCGCCTGGCGATCGCTCTCGGTGGGCGGGTGGCGGGCGTCGACGATGAGCACCACCGCCACGAGGTCGGCCCGCTCGCGGAGGTACTCCTCGATCATGGCGCTCCACCCCTCGCGCTCGGCCTTGGGGACCTTGGCGAAGCCGTAGCCGGGGAGATCGCAGAAGCGCAGCGGGCGCGGGCGGGCCGCCGGCGAGTCCTGCCGGGAGAGCCGGAAGAACTGGAGGGCGCGGGTGCGCCCGGGGGTGGAGGACACCCGCGCGAGCCCCTCGCGGCGGGCGAGCGCGTTCAGCATGGAGGACTTGCCGACGTTGCTGCGGCCCACGAAGGCGATCTCCGGGAGTGGCTCGGCCGGCCACCCCCCTCGCCCGGTGGCCGTCTTCAGGAACTCCGCCTCCAGGACCTTTAACACGCCGGCCCACCCCTCTGCGCCGAGAAGGCGCCTACCGGTGCCCCGCCCGCTCGCCCCCGTGCAGGATGAGCGGCAGCTTGGCGGCGTAGCTCCACTTCGAGAGGCTCGGGGCCGCGTCGGTGTGGCAGGCGGCGCAGCTCTTCTCGCCCGGGTCGAGCAGGCCGGTCGCCCGCGCCAGCTCCCGGTCGCGCATGACGTAACTCTGGGCGTAGATCCGGCCTCCCCCGTGGCAGCTCTCGCAGGTGACGCCCTGGGCCCCCTTGTCGAGGTCCGGGGCGTGGCAGGAGGTGCAGCGCGGGTCCTTGCGCTGTGCGGGCGACAGGCTCTCCAGGGCCCGGGCATGTGGGCCTTCCCGCCACACCTCGTACGCCATGGCATGACAGGCCTTGCAGGTCTCGGCGCCGATGAATTCGGCCCCGAGGGCCGCCTGGGGCAAGAGCGCGAGGAGGAGGAGGTGCCGTGGGCCCACCGCCGCGGAGTATAATGCCTCATGCGCCCAAGTCACGCCGCCTTGGCCCTCGCCCTCTCGCTCGCCGGCCTCTCGCCCGCGGCCGCGCGGGCACGGGGCTGGCAAGGCGTCACTCCGGGTAGCACGGTCGAGGCCGACGTCACCACCAAGTTCGGGCAGCCGAGCACCCAGGGCAAGCTCGCCGGCCGCTCGGCGCTGGTCTACCGCGGCGACCAGGCCATCGCCGGCACCCGCCAGGCCCAGTTCTTCCTCCGCGAGGACGGGGTGGTGGTGGAGGTGGTGGTCTTCCCGGCGAGCCCGCTCGACCGCGAGACGGTGGAGGGCACCTACGGCCACCCCACCCAGAAGGCCTTCACCGACGACTTCCGCACGGTCTGGCGCTACCGGAGCGGGGTGAGCGTCTTCTTCGGCAAGGACGGGACGGTGGAGGCCATCAGCTTCAGGGCTCCCGAGGCCATGAAGGGCGGGCCCGAGCCGGCGGCCCAGGCCGCCAAGGGCGCCGAGGCGGAGGAGCCGGAGGCCCGGCCGAGGCCATGACCCGCGGGCCCGGGGCGGCCGGCCGGCTCGGCCCCGGCGGGGGGGAGCGCGGGGTGTTCCTCGTCGGCCTCACCGGCGGCATCGCCACCGGGAAGAGCACCTTCGCGCGGGCGCTGCGCGCGCTCGGTGCCCCGGTCATCGACGCCGACCAGCTGGCCCGGGCCGCGGTCGCGAAGGGGACTCCCACCCTCGCCGCGGTGGCGGCTGCCTTTGGCGCGGAGGTGCTCACCGAGGGGGGCGAGCTCGACCGCTCGCGCATGGCGGCGCGGGTGTTCGCCGATCCGGGCGCCCGCCGGAGGCTCGAGGCCCTGGTCCACCCGGCCGTCCGGGCCCTCTTCCGGGTCGAGCTCGAGCGGCTCGCCCGGGAAGGGCGGAGCGTGGCGTTCTACGACGTGCCGCTCCTCTTCGAGGCCGGGCTCGAAGAGGAGGTCGACCTGGTGGTGGTGGTGTGGGCGCCGCGCGAGCTGCAGCTCGCCCGGCTCGCCACCCGGGACGGCCTCGACCGGGCGGCCGGCGAGGCACGCCTCGCCGCCCAGAAGCCCATCGACGAGAAGGCCGCCCGGGCCGACCTCGTGGTGGTGAACGAGGCCGACCCGGCCGCGCTGCTCGACAAGGCCCGCCGGCTCCTCCTGGACGTCACGCGTGGACTGCCACGCAGGCTTCCCAACGCCCCTCCGGCGCGCTATTGACGCTGCATGGCTTCCGGCCGGGTGGTCTTCTTCACGGGCGCCTCGGGCTTCATCGGGCGACGCCTGGCGCGCCGCCGCGCCGAGGCGCTCGACCCCTCCCGCGACCGGGTGGTGCTCCTCACCCGGACCCGCGGGCTCGGGGCCGCCCGGGAGGAGCTCGCCGCGCTCGGCGTCCCGGGCGAGGTGCTCGAGGGCGACGTGGCCCGCATGCACCTCGGGCTCTCCGGCGCCGAGTACAAGGCCCTCGCCGCGGCGGCGACCGAGATCTGGCACCTCGCCGGCCGGTACGACCTCGCCGCCGGGGCCTCCGCCCTCCGGGCGGCGAACCTGGAGGGGACGCGCGGGGTGCTCGATCTCGCGCGGGCCGCGCCGCGCCTCGAGCGACTGCACCACTTCTCGACCGCCTACGTCTCGGGCGACCGGGAGGGCGTGATCCTGGAGGACGAGCTCGACGTCGGCCAGGGGTTCCACGGACCGTACGAGCGCTACAAGTTCGAGGCCGAGCGGCTGGTGCGCTCCGCCATGGCCGACCTGCCCGCCACCGTCTACCGGCCGAGCATCGTGGTCGGGGACTCGCGGACCGGCGAGGTGGACCGCTTCGAGGGCCCCTACTACCTCGCCATCCTGCTGGTGGCCTCGCCGTTCGGCCTGCCCCTCCCCGGCAGCGGGGTCGCCCCGCTCAACGTGGTCCCGGTGGATTTCGTGGTCGAGGCGGCCCTCGCCATCGGCCAGCGCCCCGAGAGCGCCGGACGGACGGTGCACCTCGCCGACCCCGCCCCGCTCTCGGCGCGCCGGGTCTACGAGCTCATCGCCGCCCGCACCGGCCGGGTCCTGCCGCAGCTGCCGCTGCCGCACCGGGTGCTCGAGGCCCTCTTCGGCCTGCCCCTGCTCGAGCGGCTCCTGCGCCCGCAGCGCAGCGCCATCCGCCTGGTGAACCACCTCGCCGTCTACAACTGCCAGAACCAGCTCGCCCTCCTCGAGGGGACGGGCCTCCGCTGCCCGCCCCTCACGAGCTACCTCGACCGCCTGATCGAGTTCGTGCGCGACCACCTCACCGCCAAGGCGCCCGGCGCGGCCGCCGAGGTGGAGGACCCCCTCCTCGCCGCGCCGCCCGAGGGGCCATGAAGAGCCTGTCGGAATTCCGGGTGGGGGACACCTTCAGGGCGGAGCGGGCCTGCGACCCCTACCGTTTGCACGACTGGCTTGCAT
>DATJVF010000117.1:0-5181 GCA_035501995.1 Anaeromyxobacteraceae bacterium | reverse complement strand
GGCCTCTTTGACCTCTCGACGATCGAGCCGGTGGGAACCGGACAACCATAGCGGCGCCCCCGGTCCGTGCAGGCTCCTGTCCCGTCCGGGGCACGGTCGCCGCCCCACGGTCGACGCCGCGGCCACCGCCAGCTCCCCGCGGGGGTCCCGCGCCCGCGCGGACCTCCCCCGTCCCAGCGGCTCCACAGGCGGGGGCGGGCCTGGCGGCCCCGTTCTCCAGGGGGTAAGACGGGGAGGAACGCACCGGAGGAGTTCGCATGCTGCTGCAGGTGGGCCTCTTCATCTACCCGGAGGTCGAGGTGCTCGATTTCGCGGGTCCCTTCGAGGTGTTCTCGACGGCGAGCCGCGTCCATGCCCGGACCTCCCCGCAGGCGCCGGCGCCCTTCGCACCCTCTCTCGTGGCCGAGACCAGGGAGCCGGTCCGCGCCCGCGGCGGGCTCGCGGTGCTGCCACATTTCGCCATCGACGGCCACCCCCCGCTCGACGTCCTCATCGTGCCGGGAGGGGTTCACGACCCGGAACTCGGCAAACCGCAGGTGCTCTCCTGGATCGCGCGCCAGCACGCCTCGACCAGGCTCACCGCGTCGGTGTGCACCGGCGCGTTCCTGCTCGCCGCCGCGGGCCTCCTCGACGGGCTCGAGGTCACGACCCACTTCGAGGACGCCGCCGACCTGAGGCGCGCCTTCCCGGGCACCCGCGTGCTGGAGGGCGTTCGATTTACGGAAGGGGAGCGCATCATGACCTCGGCCGGCATCTCGGCGGGCCTGGACATGAGCCTGCGCGTCGTCGCCCGCTTCGCCGGCCAGGACCTGGCGGAGCGCACGGCGCGCCAGATGGACTACGACTGGCGGAAGCGGGCCTGATCGGCGCGGCGCACCGGGCCAGCGGACCTCGCGCTCCTCGGGACGTGGCGACCGCGCCCGAGGAGGCGGGCGATGCGGTTCGGCGGGCGGTTGCGCGGTCCCGCCGGCGGGCTTAGGAACTGCGCGCATGACCGAACCCCTTCGCGACCGCGTCGCCCTCGTCACCGGCGGCAACCGCGGCATCGGACGGGCCACCGCGCTCGCCCTCGGCCGGGCCGGAGCCCACGTCGCCGTGCACTGCCGGGAGCACCAGGAGGAGGCCGAGCAGGTGGCCGACGCGCTCCGCGCGCTGGGACGGCGCGCCGCCGTCGTCCGCGCCGACCTCGCCTCGGCCGACGCCGCCGGCCCGCTGCTCGCCTCGGTGCACGCGCTCCTCGGCCCCGTCGAGATCCTCGTCAACAACGCCGGGGTCGCCACCCCGCGGCGGCTCGAAGAGGTCGACCTCGCGCTCTGGGAGGAGACTCTGGCGGTCAACCTGCGCTCGGCGTTCCTAGTCTCGCAGGCGGTGATCCCGTCGATGCGGCAGCGCCGCTTCGGCCGCCTCATCTTCGTCTCCTCGACCGCAGCCCAGGTGGGCGGCATCGTCGGCCCCCACTACGCGGCCTCCAAGGCCGGCCTCCTCGGCCTCATGCACGCCTACGCCTCTCAGCTCGCGAGCGAGGGCATCACCGCCAACGCCGTCGCCCCGGCCCTGGTCGAGACCGAGATGCTGAAGGGCAACGCCAAGGCTCGCCCGGGGGCGCTCCCGGTGGGTCGCTTCGGCCGTCCGGCCGAGGTGGCGGAGGTCATCGTGGCCGTCGCGTGCAACGGATTCCTCACCGGCCAGACCCTGCAGGTGAATGGCGGCCTCTACCCGACCTGAGCCCCGGCGGCCGGGAGCCCCGGGCGCCGCGCCAGGGAAGCGGCCCTGGCCCAGCCATGGCTCTCGGGCAAGGCTCCCCCTCCCCCGCGCTCTCCCCGCCGCGGCGGACCGCGTGGTGCGCCGGTGACCCTGCGGCCCGAGACCCTTCGCGCCCTCGAGGGCGGGCGGGCGCTCTTCAACGCCGGCCGCTACTACGAGGCTCACGAGGCCTGGGAGGCTGCCTGGCTGACCGAGGCCGGCGAGGTACGGCTCCTCCTCCAGGGCCTCATCCAGGTGGCGGCGGGCTACCTGAAGGCGCTCGACCACCGACGGCCGGCCGGGGCCGCGCGGCTCCTCGGAGCCGGCCTCGAGAAGCTGTCGGTCCTCCCGCAGGAGAGCCTGGGCCTGGCGCTCGGTCCTTTTCGCGAACGCGTGGCCGAGAGCCTTTACGAGGTACGGCGCTGGATGGCCGGAGAGCGATCCGGCCTCGAGCCCGGCACCGCCCCGCCGCTCGATCTTGCCCGGCTCACCTGAGGGCGAAGCGGCCGAGCTGCATCACCGCGCTCTGGAGCCCCTCGGCGAAGGTCGGGTGCGCCATCTCCACGTCGACGATGGCGCGCGCGCTCGCGCCGGCCTGCATGAGCGCGGCGATCACGTGGACGAGCTCACCCACCTCCGCCCCGACCAGGCTCGCCCCCAGGATCCGCTCGGTGGCCGGATCGACGAGGACCTTCAGGAGCCCGGCCGGCTCGTCGATCTCGATGGCCCGGGCCACCCACGAGAACGGCATCTTGGCGACCTCGTGGGCCACCCCGCGCGCCCGCGCCGCCCGCTCGTTCAGCCCCACGCCGGCCACCTGCGGATCGGTGAAGACCGTGTAGGGGACGACGCGCCCGGCGCGACCGCCGGTGCGCCTTCCCTCCAGGATCTCGATGAGGATCCGGTGGTCGTCCCAGGAGGTGTGGGTGAACTGCGGGCCGCCGGTGACATCGCCCACCGCGTAGACCCCGGGGGCGGTCGTCCTGAAGGCATCGTCGACGGCGACGTAGCCGCGCCGGTCGAGCCTCACCCCGGCCCGCTCGCAGGCGAGGTCGTCGGTGTTGGGCCGGCGCCCGACCGCCCCCAGGAGGTGGGAGCCCCGGACCTCGCGACCGTCCTCCAGCGCGATCCCGAAGCCCGACCCGGCGGGGAAGGCCCGCGCGGCCCGCGCCCCGAGGTGGAGCGTCACCCCCTCGGCGCGCAGCACCGCCTCGAGGGCCTCGGAGACGTCGGGGTCCTCGCGGTCGAGCAGGTGCTCGGCCCGCTGCACGATCGTCACCGCCGCTCCGAAGCGGCGGAACATCTGCGCGAACTCGCAGGCGATGAAGCCGCCCCCCAGCACCACGAGGTGCGACGGCAAGGTGCGCAGGTCGAGGAGCCGGTGGTTGTCGAGCCAGGCGGCCGGCTCGAGGCCGGCCAGGGGCGGCGGCGCCGGCCGGGCGCCGACGTTCACGATCACGAGCTCGGCCTGGTGGCGCTCGCCATCCACCTCGATCGCCTGCCGGTCGACGAAGCGGGCGTGGCCGCGCAGGAGCCTCAGGCGCTCCCCGGCCGCGGCGAGCCGCCGGTCGAGGGACGCCCGCCACTGCTCGACCACCGCCTTCTGGCGGGCGACCACCGCCGCAAAGTCGACCGCCACCTCGCCGGTCCGGACGCCGAGCCGGGCGGCCGTCCGGGCCACGTGGGCCGCCCGCGCGCTCGCCACCATGGTCTTGGTCGGCGTGCAGCCGTAGTTGACGCAGGTCCCGCCGATCCGCGACCGCTCCACCAGCAGGACCTCCCGCCCGCTGGCGGCGAGCCGCGTCGCGAGCGGCACCCCCGCCTGCCCGGCTCCGATGACGATGGCGTCGAACCGCACGGGGCTTCCCTTGGCCCGGGGATGTAGCGCCGGAGGAGCCGCGGCGCGAGGCGCTCACGAGGCCCGACGCCCTCCAGCCCTCTCGAGCCGGCGCCACCGCCGCGACCGAGCCCCGACGGGGGGAGTCCCGACCCCGCAGGAGGCCCAGGCGAGCCCTCCGGGGAGCTCGTCCCCGGGCCGGCTCCTTGAGGCTCGGCCGCTTTGGGCGCGGGCCCTTCACGGAGGGTCCACCGGCTCCGCCTTCCAGGCGCGTCGCTGGCCCGCGCGCGCTCCGGGTGGGAATGGATGACGGCACCGCCTCGCCGCCTGCAGGAAGGGTAGCCCGCCGTCCGGCCTCCGGATCGTCCCCGGGGTGGCCGAGCGGATTTGACAGTCGCCCGGCGAACCTTACGTTCTCGCTGACCCGAGATATTGGGAACAATGGAGGAAGGATCTATGACTACGCTGATGAGATGGGATCCCTGGCGCGAGATGAGCCGCGTCCAGGAGGAGTTTGGAAAGCTCTTCGAAGACCGGCTGGCGCTGCAGGCCGGCGAGTCGCTCGGCTGGACACCGGCGACCGACATCTACGAGGACGAGGACGGTCTGAACCTCAGGTTCGACCTGGCCGGCGTCGATCCTAAGGACGTCGACATCCGCTTCGAGAACGGCGTCCTGACCATCAAGGGCGAGCGCAAGCTCGAGCACGCGGAGAAGAAGGAGAACTACCACCGGATCGAGCGCTCCTACGGAGCCTTCAACCGGAGCTTCTCGCTGCCGCCCACCGTGGACGCGGACAAGATCAGGGCCGACTCGAAGGGCGGCGTCCTGATGGTCCACCTGCCCAAGAAGGCCGAGGCCAAGCCCAAGAGCATCCAGGTTCAGGTGAACTGAGCCGAGGCCGAGAGGCGGTCCCCGCTGCGAGGGCCCCCCGGGGCCCTCGCGCGCTTCCTTCTGACCGGCCGCTACGAGGCCCACGCGCTCTCAGCGGTCCTCGATCTCGGTGCTCCCGGCGGCGAGGAAGATCTCGCGCAGGAACCAGACGAGCGCCCACATCACCGCCAGCATGGCGAGCACGAACAGCACCGCCACCAGCACCCAGACCTTGGCCCGCAGGATCGAGCCCACGAAGGCCACGGCGATGAGCAGGCACACGAGGAGCGCCGCCGAGACGCCGCCGGTGATGGCGACGTTGACGAGGCGCCGTCGCCGGGCGAGCACGCCCAGCTCGCTCCTCAGCGATCGCTCCTGCTCGGGGCCCGGCCGGGCCGAGAGGCGTTCCCGCAGCACGCGGGCCCGGTCGACGATGCGGGCCAGGCGGGTGTTGAGCACCCCGAGGGTGGTCGCCACCGCGGTGAGCAGGAACACCGGTGCGATCGAGAGCTGGATGACGTGGGCGACGTCGGCGATGGTCGACTGGGTGGGTGGCATGGGCGAACGGGTGGCCCGCGACCGGGTCAGTCGGCCTCACCCGCCTCCTGGGGGGCCGCGCCGGGCGCGGCTCAAAGGGATCACCTCGGGCGACTGGTACGCCCGCCTAGCATACCGTCCGGCGGGGTCGGTGTCGGCCCTGAAGCCGGGGCCACGGCGGCCAGCCCGGT
>DATJVF010000116.1:0-11484 GCA_035501995.1 Anaeromyxobacteraceae bacterium | reverse complement strand
CGACGAGCCACGCACATTCACCAAGGGTACACGGCGTTCCGAGGCGGCTCGGGAGTCGCGCGCCCGGGCCTCGGTCCCCGGCGCGGCGAGGCGGGCGCCGCGCCGGCCGGCCTCTCGCCGAGGAGGCCGCGGCGAGGATGGACCGCATTCCCCGAGCGCCGCGCCTCCCGTTGGGGCCGGACCCTTGCGGTTGCGCGCGGTCAGGGGTCGACTAGGTGTGTGTCCACAGGGATCCTCGAGGCCAAGGACGTGCACGCCGGCGTGAACGGTTCCGGAATTCGGTTGGCGCGAGACCTCATGGCGGTGGTCGTCGCCGCGGCCGTGATGGCGCTTTGGCCCGCCGGCGCTCGCGGTGGGCGCGGGACCGGTGGTGGGCCGCCCGGTCCGACCATCGGCTCGGTCACTCCGGACCACGGGCCGGCCGAGGGCGGCACCCACGTCACCGTGAAGGGGAGCTACTTCACCCCGAACTCCCGCGTCACCTTCGGGGGCGTGGAAGCCAAGGACGTGGTGGTCGTCGCTCAGGGCCGCATCACCGCCGTCACGCCGCCGCACCCGCCCGGACGCGTGGCGGTCACCGTGGGGGGCGGCGTCCGCGGCCTGGCCTTTACCTACGAGGCGAGCGAGCCGAAGTAGCTAGCCGGCGAGGGCGTTGATGCCGGGGGTCTCGAGCACGGGGCCCGGGGCGCCCTTTCGGGCGGCGGCGAGCATGGCCCGGCCGACGAGCTCGGTGGTGGTGACGAGGCGCGGGAAGAGCCGCCTCGAGAGCGGGTAGAGCGGGGCCAGCACGGCGTAGGCGAGTCGGTAAGAGCGCGTGCGGGAGGTGGCGCCGTGGAGCGGCTGGATGTAGCCCGGGCGGAACAGGTAAGCCCTCTTGAACGGGAGGCGGAGGAGGGCGTTCTCCGTCTCGCCCTTGACGCGTGCCCACATGGAGCGCCCGCGCCCGGTCGAGTCCGTGCCGGCGCCCGACACGTAGACGAAGGTCAGGCCGGGGTTCTGCCTTGCGACGAGGTCCGCCACCGAGAGCGTGAGGTCGAGGGTGAGGTGGCGGTACTCGGCTTCGCTCATCCCGGCGGAGGAAACGCCGAGACAGAAGAAGCAGGCCGTGTACCCGCTGAGCTCGGAGGCGTGGGGGGCGAGGTCGAACAGGTCGGGCGCGAGGAGTTCGCGCAGCTTGCCGTGGCGCTCTCGCAGGGGCGATCGACCCACCGCGAGCACCGACTCCACGTCGGGCGCGAGCAGGCACTCCCTCAGCACGCCCTGCCCGAGCATGCCAGTGGCCCCGAAGAGCAAGACCCTCATCCACGCCCTCGCGCGCTTCGCCCGGGGACGGGGAACGGTTCCGCCCCAGGGGGCGAGATAGCACAAAGCCCGGGGCGCCGCGACGCGGCGAGCGCCCACCGGAAGGGTCGGCGGGACCGCAACGGTCTAACGGTGGCCCGGGCACCCCCTAGCCGGTCCCGGACGTCAGCCTCCGTCGAGGACCTCGCGCACGCGGGAGAGCAGCTCCTCGGCCGTGAACGGCTTGGGGAGGAACGCGATGCCCTCCTCGAGCACCCCGCGCCTGCTGATGGCGTCCCGCGAGTATCCGGAGGTGTAGAGGAGCCGCATCTCCGGCTTCAGGGCGCGCAGGTGGCGCGCCACCTCGGGCCCCCCGTGACCGGGCATCACGATGTCGGTGATGAGGAGGTGCAGCGGGCCGACCTCGAGCCGGGCCAGCGCCGAGGCCTCGGCCAGGCCGCCGGCCTCGAGCACCCGGTACCCGCCGGCGCGCAGCATCCGCACCGCCACCTCCCGCACCTTCGGTTCGTCCTCCACCACGAGGACGGTCTCGTGGCCCGCCGTGTGGTGCTCGGGGAGGGGCGGCGCCGAGGGCGCCGCGCCGGTCGCCCTCGGGAAGTAGATCTCGAAGGTCGTTCCCTGGTCGGGGAGGGACCGAACCGCGATGGACGCCCCGCTCTGCTTCACGATGCCGTAGACGGTGGCGAGGCCGAGGCCGGTCCCCAGGCCGGAGTTCTTGGTGGTGAAGAAGGGCTCGAACAGGTGCTCGAGGACCTCGCCCGACATCCCGTGCCCCGAGTCGCGCACCGTCAGGCGGACGTAGCGCCCGGGCGAGAGGTCAGGAGCGGGGAGGTCACCATCCGGACCGAGCTCGACGTTGGCGGTGGTGAGCTCCAGGGTGCCTCCGCGGGGCATGGCGTCGCGCGCGTTCACCGCCAGGTTGATGATCATCTGGTTGATGAGCCCACGGTCGCAGCGCACCGGCCAGAGGTCCGGCTGGTACCGCTCCTCGACGCGGATGTCCTCGCCGATGACGCGCCGCAAGAGCTTGTGGGCGGCGGCCACCACCTCGCTCAGGTCCACCACCTCGGGCACGATGACCTGCTTGCGGGCGAAGGCCAGGAGCTGGCGCGTCAGCTCGGCGGCCCGCCGGCCGGCCGCGACGATGTCCTCCACGTACTCCGGGTTGGGAGGCTCGTCCCGGGCCAACGCCTCGCGGAGGTTGTCGCCGCAGGCGAGGATGACGGTGAGCAGGTTGTTGAAGTCGTGGGCCACCCCGCCGGCGAGCCGTCCGATGCTCTCCAGCTTCTGGGCCTGCTGGAGCTGGGCCCGGACCTCCTCGCGCTCATGCTCCGCCCGGAGGCGAGCGGTGCGCTGGCGGAGCGAGTGGACCCCGAAGGCGACGTCGTTGGCGAGCTGCGAGAGGCTGGCGAGCTCGCTCACGTCGAACGAATCGACCTGCGGGGCGTACATGGTGACCACCCCCAGGGTCTTGCCCTCGTAGACCAGCGGCAGGGCCGTGGAGGAACGGTAACCGCGCTTCAGGGCCTCGTCCCTCCAGGGGGCGAGGTTCGGGTCGGTCGCGAAGTCACGACCCACCACCGGCTTCCCGCTCCGCAGCGCCTGGCCGGTGGGGCCTTGGCCGCGGACGGTGTCGGCCCAGCGGATGTCAGCGACCTCGAGATACCCGCGATCCTCCCCCGCGCTCGCCACCGACCGGACGGACTTCCGGTCGTCGTCCTCGGCCATGCCCACCCAGCACATGAGGTAGCCGCCGGTCTCGACCAGGATCCGGCAGACCTCGGCGAAGAGCTCCTCCTCGGACCGCGCCCGCAGGAGCGCCTCGTTGGAGCGCGTCAGCATGAGGAGGGCCCGGGTCTCGCGCTTCAGGGCCTCCTCCGCCTTGCGGCGCTCGGTGATGTCGCGCGACAGGACGATGAAGGTCGGCGCCTCGCCTCCCGCGGTGCTCTTGCGCGCCACCGACAGCTCGAACCACCGCCTCCCGCCGGGGAGCAAGAGCTCGATGACCCGACCGTAGTCGCTTCCCGACTGGCCCGCCGCCAAGAGGGCCGCCTCGATCGTGCGGGCGGCCTCGGCGGGGAGGATCTCCCGGACCCGCCGCCCCACGAGCTCTTCCCTGGGGGCGGCGAGGAGAGCGTCGCGGGTCGACTTCACGTCGAGATAGGTGCCCGCGCCGTCGACCTCGAAGAGCAGATCCGGGATCGCCTCCAGCGTGGCCTCCAGGTGGCCGAGGGCGCTCTCGGTGGCTTGCTTGGCCTGCCTGAGCTCCTCCTCGGCGCGCAGGCGATCGGTCACGTCTTCCAGGACCACCTGGACGGCGAAGCCCCGCTCGTCCTGGACCGGCGCCGCCGAGGCCTCCACCTCACGCTCCGACCCATCCAGCCGGACGATCCGCTCGTGTACCCGGGGTACCCTCATCCCCCCGCGCACCATCCAGATCCGCGACCTCACGATCTCGTGGACCGAGGGGTGGAGCAGCTCGAAGATCGACCGGCCCAGAATCTGCTCGGGACGCTCCGCTCCGAAGAGCTCCAGGGCCGCGCGGTTGGCGAGCTCGACCCGCTCCTGGCGGTGCACGTAGACCGCGGTGGGGAGCTCGTCGAGGAGGTCCTGGAAGCGGGCCTCGCGCGCGTGCCGCGAAGCCTCGGCGTGCCTTTGCGGCGAGAGGTCGTGGAACAGGGTGGCGTACCGCTCGCCGCCCTCGGAGCCGAGCAGGGTGGAGGCGACCTCGGCGGGGAACAAGCTCCCGTCGCTCCTTTTCAGGTGCACGACTCCGGTCGCGAAGCCGCGAGAACGGCGTTCGTCGAGCAGCTCGCGCAGGGCCGGCCCATCCTCGACCACCGCGGCTCGCCCCCCGCGGACGAGCTCCTCCTCGCTCGCCCCGAGCGCGCGGCAGGCGGCCGGGTTGGCGCGCACGATGGTGCCGTCGCCCTCGCTCACGAGCACCCCGTCCGCGCTGAGCTCGAAGAGGGCCTCGCGCAGGTCGCCGGGTGCGGGCTTGTACGAAGGAGGCACGGAACCTCCGAGCGCATGAGCACCAGCGCTCGTACCATTGTACGCGTGAGCGTTTTCCACGGGTGCGCTCTCGGTCGCTGCGGCGCCCCGCCTTACCCCCGATGGGGTGTGCGGTCGGGGCGGAGGCTCCACGAGGCTCCCGGGCGCGCCGGCCTTCCCTCCCGATGCGGGGGACCGAACGCCGTCCTTTACTATCGGTAGGGCTCGCCGTGGGTACCGCGCGAGGAAGAGCGCCTCACCGTGACGCTTCACCTGCGCTTCTGGTCGGCTGTCGTCGGGACGTCGCGAGCGGTGGGGTCTCGTGCCGGGGGGACGACGCCGGGGGCGATCTCGGGAACGGCTCGACCAGAGAGCGCGACGTGCCCGTCCGGGCCGACGGCGCGAGCGGCCCCGAGGCCATCGCGGCCGGCGACGATCTCGGCTGCGCGCCCTCGAACGGCGACCTCGTCCGCTGGGGCGAGAACGGGTGCGGCCAGCTCGAGAACCACTCCACCCCCAGCACCGCACTGCCGGTCGCCGTCGACACCTCCAGGGTTGAGGGCTCCCCCGCCGAGCGGGGCCGCGGAGCGAGGATTTCCGGTAGACTCCTCTTCCTCCCAGGAGAGCCAAGGAGGCGCATGCAGGGTGCTCGCGACGCTCGGCCGGCCGGGAACGCTCGCCCGGCGCTCATCCTCGGGGCGCTGGCCCTCGCGGTGGGGGCCTATTTCGCCCTCGACGCGGCGCGCTTCGTGGCGAAGACCGTCCCGGCGACGGGCGTGATCGTCGGTCGCAACGGTTCCACCTACACGGTGCGCTTCAGGGTCGACGGGCGCGCCGTCGAGTTCGGGACCGACATGCCCACCACCCGGGGCTTCGCGCGCAGCGGCATCCGGCTCGGCCGGGAGGTGGCGGTGCGCTACAACCCCGACGCGCCGGGCGAGGCGCGGGTGGTGGGGGCCAAGCTGTGGGCGTTCCCGCTCTGCATGGCGCTCGTCGGCGCCTTCGCCGTCGCGCGCGGGCTCGCACGGCTGCGCCGCTAAGGCCGTCGGCCCCTCAGGGACGGCCGCTCTAGAGGCACTTCCCGGTCGTCGGGTCGACGCTGCCACAGGTGATGCTGGGGCAGCAGGTGGTGGGATCGACGCCGCCCAGGACCGGGCACGCGCAGGCCGGGATCATGGGGCAGTTGACCGGGGTCGCGCTGGCCGAGCAGACGGGGCACTTCTCGATGGGGCAGCAGGTGGTGGGGTCCGTGCCGGCCGGCACCGGCGCCTGGCCGTCCGGGCAGGCGATCTGCACCATCGGGCACGCCACCGGGGGGTTGGCCGGATCGCAGACCGGCCCCTTCGGCAGGCAGCGCTTCGAGCAGGTCTCTCCCGTGCAGGCGCCCGAGGCGTCGCAGCTACAGGTCGGGCTGTTCTGGGGGCAGGCGCAAGTGCTCCCGGCCCCGCTCGCGTTCGCGCAGCCCCAGCCGAGGCAGATCTCGGAGCATGGCTCCCCGCTCGGGCAATCGGCATCCGTGGAGCAGGTGGACGGCTGCGGCTCGCAGGTGCAGGGGCCCCCGCACGGATCGGTGCCCGCGCAGACGAGGTCGTCGCCCGGGCCGCAGGCCGGCTTCGTGCAGCCGCAGGTGGTCGGGGTGGTCCCGGTGGCGGCACCACAGGGGCACTGGTAGACCGGGCAGCAGGCGTCCGTCTGCCCCACCACCGCCGGGGTCGCGTTGCCCGCACAGGTCGGGGGTGCGGTGCAGGCCGCCGCCAGGGTGGGATCGCACGGCGTCACCGGAACGCAGCGGTAGGTCGGGCAACAGTCCGGCGCCGTGCCGATCGCGAGCATCGTCGAGGGAGGGCACGAGGGCGCCGGGGAGAGCGGGCAGGCGGAGGCGGCCGTGCACGAGGGCTGGCAGCTGAAGTGCGGGCAGCAGTCGGAGGAGTAGTCGACGACCGCTTCCTCGCCCGCGGGACAGGCCTCGACCGCCAGGGCCGGACAGGCGGTCATCTGGGTCGAGGTGCAGCTCGCGAGCGGACCCGTGCGCAGCAGCGCCTGGGCGGCGGTCGTGGCGGTCGATTTGGAACCGCACGCGGCCGCCGTGAGCAGGGCCGTGACGAGAGCGAGGACGCGCATGGGGCCACCTCTTGGGAAACGCTCGTCCTCCGAGCGCGATCTGTCAAGCGCACCTCCCGCCCGCGTCCCCCGGGTACCCGCCAGGCGGGTCATCCCGCCCGGAGCGGCTCCGGTGTAGGCGGCGAGCTCCGCCATGGGTGAGTCCCTCTAGCGCAGCTCGACGAGGAGGAGGCGGATCTCGCCGCTGAAGTCGCTCTCCTGGCGCGAGTAGCTCACCGCGACGGTCGATCCACTCGACAGCTCGGGGTGCAGGTAGACGCCATAGATGGCGCTCGGAGCCTCGAAGGCCACCGTCGGCTCGCTGAAGGGTCCCTCGGGGGACGGCGCGGTGCGGAACTCCAGGGCGTTCGAGAACCCGGGCGTCGAGGCGGCCACGAACTTGCCGAGCGCTTCGTTCCAGGCCACCGAGAACCCGGCGGTGCTGCCGGGGACGACGGCCTCCGCACGCGCGAGCGCCGGCGTCCAGCCCGCCGAGGTGTAGAACTCGTAGGCCGAGCGCAGGGTGGCTGTCTCGAGCGGCGCACGCGCGACGCGGCACGGTGCCCCGGGGGTGCAGGCGTAGAGGTAGAGCAGCCCGTCCTTCGTCACCGCACCGTGTACGAAGGACGGCTCGGGCGCGCTGAAGAGCGCGCCCAGCCGGGTGGCGGTGGTGCGGCCCGCCCCGGCGAGGGCGAGCTCGGTGCCGAGCTCCTCGTAGTCGAGCGCACCCGAATGCACCTTCAGGCGGTCGACGACCACGAGCGCGCGGTCGCCCTCGAGCGGCACCATCGCGCCCGGCCACAGCGCGATGCGCTCGTCGGAACTCGCGGCGTTGAAAGCCGCTTCCTCGGCGGTGAAGGGCACGAACTGGAAGGGCGCCCCGTTCGCGTCGAGGGGCTCCGAGACCGCGAGGGGGGTCCCGGGCCAAGCCAGGGCCGCGGTGTTGGTGCGGAGCTGCACGCCGTCCGCCGAGCGGAACGGGAAGATGGTGTCGCCGAAGGCCCACAGGACCTGGCCGCCGAGGAGCACGGACGATCCGCCGTCGCGCCACAGGGTGGGCGCGCTCGCGTCGACGAGGGCGCCGAGGTCCTCGACCGAGACGACCTTCGGGCCAGGGGGGCCCTCCGAGCACCCGAGGACCGAGGCCCACAGAACGAGCGCGGCGAGACCGCTACCAGCGCCTCGAGCGACCATCGAGCCCAAGAGGATAGCACCGCCAGTCGGGCGCGCGCTCCGTGCCGAAGGGACGACGTGGCCCGCTCACGGGGAGGCTCCGCCCCCGCCGGCTCCCTGCTCCCTCTCGATGGCCGGGCTGCCCCGGCAGGGGCCCGCCCCCGTGCCACGTCCAGGCCCAAAGGGCGGTTTGGCGCGCCGGGCCAAAGCGAGGAGGCTCTCCGCTTCGGGCGCGGGAAGGGCGCGGTGAGGTCGGTCATCACGAGGGGTTTCGGCGAGGCCGCGCCCGAAGCGCTCCCTCCTCCAGCCCGCGCGCGGCGGCCGGTGGCGAGCGCGAGCCTCGCGGAAGCGCCCTGCCCGTTTCCAATCCATGAAGCCGAGCTGCCTACTATTGCGCCCCTTCCCGCTCAAGGTAGGTCAAATTCATGAACTCCCAATCTGTGGAGCATGACAAGCCTGGAAATGCGGGGCGCCGAGCGGCGAGCGGGCTGGCTTCCGGGCAGGGCGCCTGCGCCGCGCTGGGGTGAAGGCGACCGGACCCGGGGAGACAATGATCAATCATTTTCGCAGGGACGAGGGCAGGGTCGGACCGGCCCGGGTGAGGCCGGGGGGTGTGCCGGACCAAGGGCAGCGCACCCGCGCGCACACGTCCGCCACCGAGGGTGTTGATAACCACGCTGGATCGGCGCTTAGCTATCGAATAACCCACAGTGTAACCGTGTGGCGAGGGGCCGCACGGGCAGGCGCGGCAGGTACCATCAACTCGGGAGGGACAGCATGAGATACGCGTTGGCAGTCGCGCTCGTGATCGTCGCCGCATGCGGAGCACAAGACCACAGCACCGGGACAGTCGCCTTCACCATGACCCGGCCGGCCTTCCTCATGATCCCGGGATCGGCGAGTAGCACGGTGGCCTCCATCACGCTCTCCGTACAGCAACAGGGCGGGACCACCACCACCCAGTCCATCCCCACCGACGTCTCGAGTTACACGGTCAAGTTCCCCGCGCTCGAGGTCGGCAACTACACCTTCTCGGTGGTGGCCGTGGACGGCACCGGCGCGGTGCTCTTCTCGGGCTCGGCGAGCGCCAACGTGACCCGCAACGCGGTCATCAACCTCAACATCGTCGTTCAGCAGGCCACCGCGCCCGTCACCTTCTACGACGACGCGCCGGCCATCACCTCCATGTCGCTCACCGACAACGCCGGCAGCCCGGTGGTGGGCGACACCGTCCTCGTCATCGCCTCGGCCTCCGACGTCGACAACAACGCCATGACCTTCGCCTGGACCTCGTCCTGCGCCGACGATATCTGGATGGGCCAGACCTCGGCCATCGCCACCGTCCAGCTGGCGGCGGATTGCGGCACGAGCCGCACCCTCACCTTCTCGGCAACCGACTCAAAGAACGTGACCTCCTCGGCCTCGATGATCTTCGCGGTGGCCCCCTATCCGACGGGCGAGGTCGACGTGAACGTGACCTTCAACTCCTTCCCCAACATCCTCAGCATCACCAGCCCGGACGCGCAGTGCGTCCCGGGCGGGACCATCTCGATCGTGGCCGTGGCCCAGGATGACGACGGCGACTCCATCACCCCGAGCTGGTCCTCGAACTGCTCGGGCGCCACCTTCGACAACGCCAACACCCTGACCCCGACCTTTCACGCGCCGCCCACCGCGCCTCCCTCGGGCTCCTGCTCCGTGGTGCTGACGGTCTCGGACGGCCGCGGCGGCACGAACCAGGGGCAGCTCAACGTGAACGTCGTGGCGCTCTGAGGCCGGAAGGCGCGTGGCGGCCCGCAGGCGCGGACGACCCGGTCACGGGTCGATCGGCCGCCGCGGGCGCCCGCGCCCGTCGTGACGCGACGGGCTTGGGCGCCAGGCCGGGCGGGATCGCTCCCGGCCGGCTTGGCGCCGCGCCGCCTTTCTCCTCGGGGCCGCCATGGAGAGGCAAGGCCCGTCGCGCCCTTTGGTGATACCGTCGCGCATGCCGAACTTCGAGGTGGACCCGGAGCGCCTGGCCGAGTTCCTCCGCGGCATGCCCAAGGCCGAGCTGCACGTGCACGTGGAGGGCACGCTCGAGCCGGAGCTCATCTTCGCCATGGCGACCCGCAACGGGGTGACGTTCCCCTATGAGGACCCCAAGGCCCTCGGGAAGGCCTACGCCTTCCAGGACCTCCAGTCGTTCCTCGACCTGTACTACGCCGGCGCGAGCGTCCTCAGGACCGAGCGGGACTTCTTCGAGATGGCCTCGACCTATCTCGCCCGGGCTGCCCGCGAGCACGTGGTCCGCGCCGAGATCTTCTTCGACCCGCAGACGCACACCGCGCGCGGGGTCGAGATGTCCACCGTCGTCGGCGGGCTGTGGCGGGCCTGCGAGGAGGCGCGGGGGCTCGGGGTGCACGCCGCCCTCATCCTGTGCTTCTTGCGGCACCTCTCGGAGCGCGAGGCCTTCGAGACCCTCGAGGCGGCCCTGCCCTACCGCGACCGGATCCTCGGGGTGGGCCTCGACTCGAGCGAGCGCGGCCATCCTCCCGAGAAGTTCGCCCGCGTCTTCGCGCGCTGCCGGGCGCTCGGGATGCACGTGGTGGCCCACGCGGGCGAGGAGGGCCCGCCCTCGTACATCGAGGGCGCGCTGGAGGTGCTGGGGGCCGAGCGGGTGGACCACGGGGTACGCTGCCTGGAGGACCCGGCGCTCGTGGCCCGCCTCGTGCGCGAGCGCATCCCGCTCACCGTCTGCCCCCTCTCCAACGTGAGGCTGCGGGTGTTCGACCGGCTGTCCGAGCACGTCCTCGGTCGCCTGCTCGAGGCCGGCGTCCCGGCCACCATCAACTCGGACGACCCGGCCTACTTCGGCGGCTACCTGAACCAGAACTTCACCGAGGTGTTCTCCGCCCTCGACCTCGACGGCCGCGCAGCCTACCGCCTGGCGCGCAACGGCCTGGAGGCCGCCTTCGTGGAGCCGTCCGAGCGCCGGGAGCTCCTCGAGCGGCTCGACGCCTTCGCGGCCGCCTTCTGAGGTGCTCGTCCAGCGGGCGCCCGGTAAGGGCCGCCGTCAGCTCACCGCCCGGCTCCGGCCGCGGGGCGCCGGAGCCTTCTCCCTCGGCAGGCGAGGCTTATCCGGCGCCACCGCCTCCGGCTTCGGGGCCGGGGGACTGCCGATGGCGCCCGGCTGCATGGGGAGCCAGACGTCGACGGTGAGGGGCTTCCCCCCCTGCTCGGCCGCCTTGAGGCGCTTCTGGGTCCCGTGCTGGTCGCGGGCGGCCAGCACGATGGCGAAGGCGTGGGAGAGGGCGGCGAAGGAGGTGAGGCTGAAGCTGAAGAGCAGGTTCTCGCTCGGGACCGGCACCAGGATGTCGGCGTGGGGGGCCAGCGGCGAGTCGCGGCGGTCCGAGAAGGCCAGCACCCGGATCCCGTTGTGCTTTGCGAAGGCGGCGGCGTCGACCGTCTCGCGGCTGAAGGGGGCGAAGCTCACGGCCACCAGCAGGTCGCGGGGACCCAGGTTGGCCACCTGGTTGGAGAAGTCGGAGGGCAGCGCGGCGATGCACGGGAGGCCGGCCTGCGTGAGGTGAAAGGCGAACACCAGCCCCATGACGTGGCCCACGCCGCGCCCCAGGATCAGCCGGTGATCGGCGCCCAGCAGGAGCTGCGACGCCGCTTCCAGCGCGGCGTGGTCGACCGCCTGGAGCAGCCGGTCGAGCCCCTCGCGGTCGCGGCGCAGCACCTCGCCGAGGGCGCCGAGCACGTCGGTCGGCGACTCGAGTCGCTGCAGCGCGGGCTCGCCAGAGCGGGCCACGCAGGCCTCGCGCAGGGCGTCGCGAAGGTCGCTGAAGCTCCGGTAGCCGAGCCGCCTCGAGAAGCGCATCACCGAGCCCACGCTCACCCGGGCGTGCTCGGCCATCACCTCGATGCCCCAGA
>DATJVF010000115.1:0-3446 GCA_035501995.1 Anaeromyxobacteraceae bacterium | reverse complement strand
AAAAAAACCGGCCGCTCGCGGACGAGCGACCGGCGGCTACCGGACAATCGACGGTCTAAGAAGGCCTCCAAGCCCAATGGCGAAGCGCCACCGGGCTAGGCGGCGCGGTCGAGCGTCGAGCGGCGATCTTCGCCGGGGCTCTCGAGGCGCAGCGCGTGGCTCACGCCCGCCGGCGTGCGGAAGCGGTACCCGATCACCCGGTCGCCCTCGGTGACCCCCAGGCGGCGGAAGGCGTCCTCGAACTCGGCCACCAGCGCTCCGTCGAGCCCGATCTCGCGCAGGGTCTTGGGCTCGCCGGCCACCACGCGCGCCTCCACCGGCGCCAGGCTCGGGGGCGGCGCCGCGGCTCCGACCTTACCGAAGGTGCGCCCGGCCGCCTCGGCGAGGAGCTCCCATCCCCACACCCCGAGGACGAAGGCCGTCCTGCTCACCGCGATACGACTCGAAGTCGCGCTTCATCGGCTGCTCCTTCTCCCTCTCCGGTGGCCCCACCGAGCGGGACCATCCGCGGGTGAAGATGGCGCCTTGGCCGCACTGCGTCCAATAGATTGATTTCGAGAGTGCGATAACTTACAGTTATGAGGATGGAGATCCGCCTACTTAGGTCGTTCCAGGTGCTCGCCGAGCAGGGCCATTTCGGCCGTGCCTCCAGGGCCCTCCACATCAGCCAGCCGGCGCTCACGAAGCAGGTGCGCCAGCTCGAGGACGAGCTCGGCGCCCCGCTCTTCCTGCGCGGCCGCCACGGCGCCGAGCTGACCCAGTTCGGCAGACTCTTCGCCAACGAGGTCGCGCCGCTCCTCCTGCACGCCGACCGGGTCCTCACCCGCGCCCAGCGCGCCGCCCACGGCGAGCTCGGCGAGCTGCGCCTCGGGTTCGGCATCACCACCCGTCTCCTCGCCCCGCGCCTCGTCTCCAGGTTCCGCCGCCTGCACCCGGACGTGCACGTCACCCTGCAGGACATGTCCTCGCCCATCCAGGTCGACGCGCTGGTGCGCGGCGACCTCGACGTCGGCTTCGTGCGCCTCCCGGTCGAGCGCCCGCTGGCGCACCTGCCGGCGGTCGAGGACCGTCTGGTCCTGGCGGTCCCGGACGGCCGCAAGGCCGAGCTCGCCCGGCGGCCGCTGCAGGATCTGCGCAACGAGCCCTTCGTCGACCTGGCGCCGGTCCCCCCGGGCTCCCCGAGCTACCAGGCCCACGTCCTCAGGGTGTGTGCCGCCTACGGCTTCCGACCGCGGGTGGTCCAGTCGGCCAGCGACTTCCACACCATCCTGGCCCTCGTCTCGGCCGGCCTGGGCGTGGCGGTGGTCCCGCGCGCCGCCGCCGCGGCCCGGGTGGAGGGGATCGCCTACCTCGCCCTCGACGTCCCGGAGGCGCGCTGGCGGGTGGGGGCGGCCTGGATCCCCGGCACCCGCAACCCGGTGCGGGAAGCCTTCTTGGCCCTGCTCCGCGAGGAGCTCGCCCGCGTCAACCGCGCCGGTGGAAGCCTGAAGGCCTGAACGGCCTCAACCCACCGTCTGCAGGCCGGCGGCGATGCCGTTCACGGTGAGGAGCAGGGCCTCGCGCACCCGATCGCGCTCGGCGCCCTCCGAGCGCCGCAGGCGGTCGAGGAGCTCCACCTGGACGTGGGAGAGGACGTCCAGGTATGGGTTGCGGCGCGCGGCGGCCCGGCCCAGGGTCGGCCAGGGCGACATGATCCCGGCGTCGCCGGAGAGGGCCAGGATGGCGGCCACTGTCCGCCGGTGCTCGTCGCGGATGAGGTCGAAGATCCCGCGGTCCTCCGGCGCGGCGAGTCGCGCATACTGCTCGGCGACCTCGAGGTCGGCCTGGGTGAGCGCCACCCGGGCGTTGTCGACGAGCCCGCGCAGGAGCGGCCACTCGTGGTAGAGGGTGCGCGCCCGCTGCTCCCCCAGCTCGGCGGCGAGCGCCTCGAGCCCGGTGCCGAGGCCGAACCAGCCGGGCAACCCGTGCCGGCTCTGGTTCCAGGAGAAGACCCACGGGATGGCGCGCAGGGACTCGAGCGCGATGCGGCCGGTGCGGCTCGCCGGCCGGGAGGCGAAGCGCAGCTCGGGGATCTCGGCCATGGGCGTGGCGGAGAGTGCGTAACGGGCCAGCCGCTCCGGCGACGCCACGAGCTGCCGGTAGGCGCGCAGGGCCGCCCCGGCCGCCCGCTCGAGGGGCGCCTCGCGGGCGCGCGCCGCGTCGTCGGCGGCCGGCTCGGGCGGGCCGGCCGAGGCGCACAGGACCGCGTTCACCATCTGCTCGAGGTCGCGGCGGGCGATCTCGGCCCGGCCGTAGCGGGCCGCCACCGTCTCGCCCTGCTCGGTGACGCGAAAGCGCCCCCGCAGGGCGGCGCGCGGCTGGGCCCGGATGGCCCGGTTGGCCGGGCCGCCCCCGCGGCCCACGGCGCCGCCCCGACCGTGAAAGACGGTCAGCATCACGCCTTCCGCCTCGGCCACCTGGGCGAGCGCGAGCTGGGCCTTGTGGAGCGCCACCTGGCTCGGCACGTAGCCCACCTGCTTGCCGCTGTCGGAGTAGCCGAGCATCACCTCCAGCTCCCCTCGCAGGGCGACCCTGAGCGGCGGGAGCGACAGCATCCGCTGGGCGATCTGGCCGGCCGCCTCCAAGTCCTCGAGCTGCTCGAGGAGCGGCACGGGCCTGATCTCGTCGGCGGCGAGCCCGGCGGCCCGGGCCAGGAACAGCACCTCGAGGAGGTCGGAGGGCGCGTTGGTGAAGCTCACCACGTAGCGCTCGCAGGCCTCGGCCCCGAGGTCGCGCCGGGCCCAGCCCACCACCCGCAGGGTGTCGAGCACCTCGCGCGCCTCCGGCGAGAGGCGGGCCCGCTCGGCCGGAGCCAGCACCGGGCGCCCCAGGAGCTCCGCCAGGACCTCGACCCGCCGGCGCTCGGGGAGCGCGGGATAGCCGGGCGCCCCGCCCATGGCCATCACCTCGGCGACCGCCCGCTCGTGGACGCCCGAGTGCTGACGCACGTCCAGGCTCGCGAGGTGGAACCCGAACACCTCGGCCCGCCGGCGGGCGTCCTCCAGCCTTCCGCGGGCGAGCCGCCCGAGCCCGGCCGCCTCCAGCGTCCGGCCGATGAGCTCGAGGTCGCGCAGGTAGGCCCCGGCGTCGGGGTAGCCGCCTTCGGCGCGCACCCGGGCCGCCTCGAGCCGCGCCGCCATGTAGCGCAGCTTCTCCCGCCAGCGCTCGTCGGGGCGCATCCCGCGCGTGGCGAGGGGCTCCCTCACCCGCTCGCGATCGGCGGCGATGGAGGCCTCGAGCTCGGTGAGCGCCTCGGCGAGGTGCGCGCCGCGGGCCGCCGAGAGCTCGGCGCCGAGCGCCGCCGCGTCGGAGAGGTGGCGAGTGAGGACGAGCGCCCGCTGCCGTTCCAGGGTGGCCCGGGTCACCTCGGCGGTGACGAAGGGGTTTCCATCCCGGTCGCCGCCGAT
>DATJVF010000114.1:0-8216 GCA_035501995.1 Anaeromyxobacteraceae bacterium | reverse complement strand
CCGGGGTTCAGCTCCTTGAGCCGCCGGGCGGTCCCGACGAAGGTGCCGCTCGTGCCGAGCACCGCCAGGAAGTGGGTGACCCGGCCGCGGGTCTGCTCCCAGATCTCGCTGGCGGTGCCGTGGTAGTGGGCCCGCCAGTTGGCGTCGTTGGAGTACTGGTCGGCGTAGAAGTAGCGGTCGGGCTCTTCGGCCGCGAGCTCGCGCGCCCGGCGGATAGCGCCGTCCGTTCCCTGCCCCGGGTCGGTGTAGACGATGCGCGCCCCGTAGGCGGCGAGGAGGCGGCGGCGCTCGGCGGAGGCGTTCCTCGGCACGCAGAGGACCACCTCGAACCCGAGGGCCGCGCCGATCATGGCGTAGGCGATGCCGGTGTTCCCGCTCGTGGCGTCGAGGAGCGCCCGGCCCGGCCCGAGGGCCCCGCTCCGGCGCGCCTCGGCGACGATGCTCGCCGCCGCCCGGCTCTTCACCGATCCCCCCGGATTCAGCCATTCCGCCTTCCCGAGGACCTCCACGCCCGCGGTGGCGGGCGCGACGCGCCGGAGGCGCAAGAGGGGCGTGTGCCCGATGCGGGTCGCCGGCGGCGTGCCCAACTTGGGGGCCCGGCCGAGGTCGTCGGGCTCGACGGCAGGCTCTGGCGCAGCATCCATCCCGGGTGGTTCTAGCGCCTCCGGGGGTGCCGGTCGCGCCCGGAATAGGTCCTCCTCTCGGCCCGGAGGGCGGGGCACGGGGGAGGAGGCGATCGCTCCCCCTCTGGGCCGGCGGCGCAGGGATCTGGCCTCGCCGAGCCCCGCTCGAGCCGCGGACCAGTCCGCAGGCGGGCGGGCTCGGGAAAACTGCAGCCGATGCACGGCTCGACCCATTCATGGGATCGACTGCGATCGGAGCCGTCCTTAGCGTGGAAGTCCCCACCTCCGGAGGTCGCCATGGCCACAGTGAACCCCATCCCGCAGGGCATGCACACGCTCACGCCGAACCTCGTGGTCCGCGACTGCGCCAAGGCCATCGAGTTCTACAAGCGTGCGCTCGGAGCGCAGGAGCTCTCCCGCATGATGGCGCCCGACGGGAAGAACGTCTGGCACGCCGAGCTCAGGATCGGAGACTCGACGGTCTTCATGAACGACGAGATGCCGGGGATGGGCCGGCTCGCGCCCACCGCCGCGAACCCGGTCCCGGCCACCATGTGGCTCTACGTCCCGAACTGCGACGCAGCCTTCAGCCGGGCGGTGGACGCCGGCGCGACCGCCACCATGCAGCCGGCCGACATGTTCTGGGGGGACCGCTGCGCCTCGGTGGCGGACCCGTACGGCTACCTGTGGTCCTTCGCGACGCGCCAGAAGGAGATGTCGATGGCCGAGGTGCGGCGGGCGGGCGAGGAGTTCGCCCGCCGCATGCAGTCGCAGGCGATGGGCACCCCGAAGCAGCAAGGATAGGGGCGTGCCCGGGCGCGAAGGCGCCTGGGCCCTGGGCGTCGGGCGGAACATCCCTCGCGTGGTATCCTCCCGTGGGGGGTGGAGGGCCCGCTCATGTCGAACCTGCGACCACTCGTGACCGCGCTCGTGCTGGCCTCGGCGCCGGCGCTCGCCGCCTCGCAGGAGGTCTGGCCCCCTCAGAAGAGCGTGCCGGTGGAGGTCATGGTCTCGGTGGGCCAGACCTACCCGTTCTGTGGCACGGGAGAGATCACCTGCCCGGTGGCGGCGGCCATCTGCGACGACGTCAAGGTCGCGGTGGTAGTGGAGACGCCCGACGGACCCGCCTGGAAGGGGGTCGGCCCAGGGGTCACCCTCTGCGGTGCCAACGCCGTCTCGGGCCAGGGCATGCGGCGCGTCTTCAGGGTCACTGTGCGCTGAGAGGGCACCACCGCCGGCGCCGAGGCGTCGGCGGTGGCGATCCGCCGGTCAGAGCTTTGCGAGGTCGAGCACCCGGCCCTGGGGGAAGTAGAGCAGGACCTTCAGGAGGCTCACGTAGTCGCTCACGGCGGTGAACTCGTCCACCCCGGCCAGGGTGGGCTCCCCGGCGAGCGCGACGTTCGGGAACTGCGCCAGGCCGGTCAGCACCCCGAGGTTGACGGTGGCGGTGTAGACGCGGGCCGGGTCGACCGGCTTTCCGTGCACGTAGGCGGCGACGAGGCTCGGCGGGTCCGTGCGCGAGTCCATGACGTAGCGCATGCCCGAGACCTGCACGAAGTAGTCGCCCCCCAGCGCGACCGCGGTGGCGAGGGCGGTCATGAGGTTCTGGCCGTCGAGGGCGATCCGGTAGAGCGGGAAGCCGAGGTGGGCGGTGGAGTCCCAGGGCGCGAACGGATCGAACCCGTCGCCCACGATGCGGAAGGCGTCGTCGCGGACCACGAGGCCGTGGACCAGGTCCTCGGTGAAGAAGCCGTTCACGGTCAGGGCGAGGTCGGTCCCGGTCTTGAAACGGTAGGCGTCGGTGAGGAGGTCGCCCATGCCCGAGTCGCGCCAGGGCGAGCTGTCCTCCACGTCCTTCGCCACGTCGAGGGGGGCGAAGGCGATGGGCGCGTGCCAGAGGTCCTCGCCGTAGAGCGCGTCGATGCCGGACTCGAGCGCCCTGACCGCGGCCGCCACCGCGGGGGTCCGCTGCACGTGGGCGTCGACGGTGTAGAGCTGGTAGTCGTGGAAGGAGACGGCGCCGTTCTCGACCGAGAGGGTGAGCTTGCCGACCCACTTGTAGAAGGCGCCGGCGCGGACGATGGGGACCTCCTTCCCGTCGGGGCCGAGGACGAACTCAGGCGCCACCGCGATGAGGTGGTCGTGTCCGCCCACGATGGCGTCGAGGCCGCTCACCTGTGCCGCCAGGTACTCGTCGAAGGTGAGCCCGAGGTGCGAAAGGCACACCACCGCCTGGGCGCCGAGGCCGCGGAGCGCCGCCACCTCCGTCCGCGCGATGGCGGCGAGCTCGTCCGGGGTGGTACCGAGGAAGGGCGCGCTCTGCGAGGTGGCGTCCCGGATGGTGAGGCCGAACAGGCCCACCTTCACACCGCCGACCTCCTTCACCACGTTCGGCACGACGAGCCCGGAGAGGCCCGCCTGCTCGAGGTCGAGGTTGGCGGACAGCACGTCGGGCGGGGAGAGCCCTGCGCTCTGGAGGTAAGCCCTGGCGCCGGCGAGGAAGTCCGCCAGCGCTCCGGGCCCGAAGACGAGCTCGTGGTTGCCGACCGCCATGACCGCGAGGTTGAGGCCGGCGAGGAGCTCGAGCTCCGGCACCGACAGGAGGGGGGTGTCCTGCGGCCCGAGGGCGGCATAGAAGAACAGGTCCTCCTGGAACAGGTCGCCGGCGTGGACCAGGATCGGGTTCGGGGCGGTGGCTTCCAGGGTCCCGATGACGGTGGCGGCCTTGGCGATGCCCCCGAGCGTCCCGTCGAGGTGCGCGTCCTTGGGGCCGGTGGCCTCGAGGTGCGAATGGGAGTCGTTCACGTGGATGAAGGTGATGAGGGTGCCGAGGGCGAGCGTCGGGCACGCGAGGACGAGCAGCGCCGCGACCGCTCGCAGGGCGGTACGGATCGAACTGGACATGCGCCCCCCTTGGGGCCCGCTGCGGGCGCGGACCCCGCTCGAGGTTCTCGCGTTCACGGGTCGGGCGTCATGGGTCGCTCGGGGCGGCTCGGAGAGGCTAACGCCTCGAACGGACCCTGAGTATGACGGGGGCCAGGGGGCGGCCTTGGCCCGGCGCGGGCGCTTGCCCCTGCCCTGCGGCCCGCCGGGCGCTCGCGGGGCGGCCTCGCCTCACCCCGCCCGTCTCTGGCGCCGCGGGCGCTTGCCGCTATCATTTCCGGCGAGGGACCTTCGTGCGACTCCTGCTCGTCGAGGACGACCGCATGCTCGGGGCGAGCGTCCAGCGAGGCCTCCGGCTCGAGGGCCACGCGGTGGACTGGGTCGAGGACGGGGAGGCGGCCGCGGACGCGCTCCGGGCGGAGCCCTACGACCTCCTGCTGCTCGACCTGGGGCTGCCGCGCCGGGGCGGGCTCGAGGTGCTGCGCGAGCTCAGGCGGGGCGGGGAGCGCACCCCGGTACTGGTGCTGACCGCCCGCGACGCGGTGGCGGACCGGGTGGCCGGGCTCGACGCCGGGGCCGACGATTACCTCGTGAAGCCCTTCGACCTCGACGAGCTCAACGCCCGCGTGCGCGCGCTCCTGCGCCGCAGCAGCGGCCGGGCCGAGCCGGTGCTGGAGGTGGCCGGGCTCCGGCTCGACCCGGCGGCCCACGAGGTCACCCTCGACGGGGTGCCGGTGACGCTCTCCTCGCGGGAGTTCGCGCTCCTCGAGGCCCTCCTGGAGCGGCCGGGGCGCCCCATGTCGCGCACCCGCCTCGAGGAGCGGCTCTACGGCTGGGGCGAGCAGGTGGAGAGCAACGCGGTGGAGGTGCACGTTCACTCCCTGCGCAAGAAGCTCGGCAGCCGCTTCATCCAGACCTTGCGCGGCGTGGGCTACGTCGTCCCGAGGGCGCCGTGAGATCGTTGCGCGGGGCGCTCCTCGTCACGCTCCTCGGAGCCGTCACCGCCGCCACCGCGGTGGGAGCGGTGGCCGCCTACCGCATCGCCCGGCGCGAGATCGACGCCATCTTCGACTACCACCTGCGCCAGCTGGCGCTCTCGCTGCGCGACCGCGCCCTCGGCTTCCCGGGCCCGAACGTCGAGACCGGGAGCGACCTCGTCATCCAGATCTGGGGCCCCGACGGCGCGCGGCTGTACGTCTCGAGCCCGGGCGCCGAGCTGCCCGACGAGGCGGTGATCGGCTTCGCCACCGTATCGACGCCGTCCGGCGCCTGGCGCGTCTACTCGGCGGCGCTCGGCGACCAGGTCATCCAGGTCGGCCAGCCGCTGAGCGTCCGCGGGGCGTTGGCCTTCGCGGCGGCGGTGCGGACCCTGGCCCCCCTGTTCCTGCTCCTCTTGCTCTTGCCGTTTCTGGTCTGGACCCTGGTCGGGCGCGGCCTCGCGCCGCTCGACCGGTTGGCGCGGGCGGTCGCCACCCGCACTCCGCTCGCCCTCGACCCCTTGCCCGAGCAGGGGGTCCCCGAGGAGGTGCGCCCGCTCGTGCGATCGCTGAACGGGCTCATGGAGAGGCTCAGCGCGGCGCTCGAGAGCCAGCGCGCCTTCGTGGCGGATGCCGCGCACGAGCTCAGGACCCCCCTCGCCGCGCTCAAGCTGCAGGCCCAGCTGGCCGAGCGCGCGCGCGACGCGGGCGAGCGCACGAGCGCGCTCGCCGAGCTCGAGGTGGGGCTCGACCGGGCCGGGCACCTCGTGAAGCAGCTCCTCACCCTGGCGCGCGAGGAGCGGGGCGCCGGCGAGAAGCCCGGCGAGGAGGCGGTGGCGCTCGGCGAGCTCGCCGCCCAGACCATCGCCGACCACGCGCGGCTGGCGGAGGCGAAGGGCGTCGACCTCGGTGCGACGGCGGTCGACGAGCGCGCGGTGGTGCGCGGGGACCCGGTGGCCCTGCGGACGCTCCTCGCCAACCTGGTCGACAACGCCGTCCGCTACACCCCCTCGGGCGGGCGCGTCGACGTGGCGGTCGGGGTCGGGCCGGCCGAGAGCTACCTGGAGGTGAGCGACTCCGGGCCCGGCATCCCGGCCCGGGAACGCGAGCGCGTCTTCGATCGGTTCTACCGCCGTCCGGGCACTCGCGAGGAGGGGAGCGGCCTCGGGCTCGCCATCGTGAAGGCCATCGCCGAGCGACACGGTGCCCGCGTCGCCCTGGGCACGGCGGCCACCGGCGGGCTCACCGTGAAGGTCGAGTTCCCGCTCACCACCCCGACCGGGACCGCGGCCCTTAAGATCCCCTTAAGGGAGAGTTCGTAGGGTGAGTTCCGAGAGTCGGGCCGCCTTCCCGGCCCGCCACAAGGAGACTCACCATGCAACGGTTGAAACTGAAGAGGATCGGGCTCGCCCTGGCGCTCTTCTGCGCCCTCGCGGTGGGCTACACCGCCCGCGGGGTGCACCTCGCCGACGCCCGCGCTGCGGCGAGCGAGCAGACGCCGACGCCTCCGCCGGCGCCCCCCATGTCCCCCCCCGACTTCAGCTCCATCGTGAAGCGCTTCGGACCGGCGGTGGTGAACGTCAGCATCACCGGCACGGTCAAGGCCGGAGAGCAGCCGACGCCCTTTCCGTTCGGGCAGATCGACCCGAACGACCCGTTCTACCAGTTCTTCAAGCACTTCCAGGTCCCGCAGGGCGAGGAGATGGTGCACGGGCTCGGCTCGGGCTTCATCGTCAAGTCCGACGGGGTCATCCTCACCAACGCCCACGTGGTCGCCAACGCCAGCCAGGTCACGGTGAAGCTCACCGACGGACGCGAGTTCAAGGCCAAGGTGATCGGCGTCGACAAGCCGACCGACATCGCGGTCCTCAAGATCGACGCCAAGGGGCTCCCCACCGTGGACATCGGCGACTCGTCCAACGTGCAGGTCGGCGCCTGGGTGCTGGCCATCGGTTCGCCGTTCGGCTTCGAGAACAGCGCCTCGGCCGGCATCGTCTCGGCCAAGGCTCGCTCGCTCCCCAACGAGAGCTACGTGCCCTTCCTGCAGACCGATGTTCCGGTGAACCCGGGCAACTCGGGCGGCCCGCTCTTCGATACCAGCGGCAAGGTCATCGGGGTGAACTCGCAGATCTACACCAACTCGGGCGGCTACCAGGGCCTCTCCTTCGCCATCCCCATCGACGTGGCCATGAAGGTGGAGGGCGAGCTCGCCGCCCACGGCAAGGTGACCCGCGGGAGGCTCGGGGTGACCATCCAGGACGTGAACCAGGAGCTCGCCGATTCCTTCGGGCTGAAGAAGCCGGAGGGGGCGCTGGTGAGCCAGGTGGAGAAGGGGAGCCCGGCCGACAAGGCGGGGATCGAGCCCGGGGACGTCATCCTGAAGCTCGATGGCCACGAGGTGACGCACTCCTCGGACCTGCCGCCCATGGTCTCGGACCTCGCCCCGGGCGCGCGCGCCGAGCTGCAGGTCTGGCGCAAGGGCGCGACGCGCTCGCTCGACGTGGTGGTGGGCGAGAACGCCGAGGGCCAGGTGGCCTCGGCCGACCAGGGTGGCCAGGGGCACGGTCGCCTCGGCCTGGCCGTTCGCCCGCTCACCCCCGAGGAGCGGCAGCAGGCGGGGGTGGGGGCGGGGCTCCTCGTCGAGCAGGTCTCGGGCCCGGCCGCCCGGGCCGGGATCGAGCCGGGCGACGTGGTCCTGTCCCTGAACGGCACCCCGGTGAAGAACGTCGACGAGATGCGCGGGCTGCTCTCGCACGCCGGCAAGCACGTGGCCCTCCTCGTGAAGCGCGGCGAGGGCCGGCTGTTCGTCCCGGTGGACCTCGGGTGAAGGGGAAGGGGCGGGTCCGGCCCGCCCCTCGAAAGGTTGCGCTTCCGAGCGGGCCTAAGCTAGAAATCGCAGGGCCAGCGTGCCCCCCGAGGAAGGGGGGCGCGCTGGCCCTGTCCACGCTCCCTCGCCCAGGAAGGCCGTCATGCCCGACCTCGTGAACATCTCGCTGCCCGATGGATCGCACAAGGCGGTGGCGCGCGGGACGCGCATCGCCGACTTCGTCCGGGAATCGATCGGGCCGGGCCTCGCCAAGGCCGCCTACTTCGCCAAGCTCGACGGCGCCCCGGTGGACCTCTCCCGCCCGCTCGAGGCGGACGGGAAGCTGGAGGTGGTCACGGTGAAGAGCCCGGAGGCGCTGGAGGTGGCCCGCCACGACGCCGCCCACGTGATGGCGAGCGTGGTGCAGCGGCTCTACCCCGGCACCCAGGTCACCATCGGCCCGGCCATCGAAGATGGCTTCTACTACGACTTCGCGCGCGAGGCGCCCTTCACCCCGGCCGACCTCGAGGCCATCGAGCGCGGCATCGCCGAGGAGATCAAGGCCGACCACCCCTTCCGGCGCGAGGAGGTCTCGATGGAGGCGGCGCTGCGCCTCTTCGCCGAGAAGGGGGAGAAGTTCAAGGTCGAGATCGTGCAGGACATCGCGCACAAGGGGGCGAAGACCCTCACCCTCTACCGGCAGGGTGACTTCGTGGACTTCTGCCTCGGCCCGCACGGCCCCTCCACCGGCCGCATCGGCTTCGTGAAGCTCATGAACGTCGCCGGGGCCTACTGGCGCGGCGACCCCAAGAACCCCATGCTGCAGCGCATCTACGGCACCGCCTTCTTCGACAGGAAGGAGCTGGACGCGCACCTCGCGCGCCTCGAGGAGGCCAGGAAGCGCGATCACCGCCGCATCGGCAAGGA
>DATJVF010000113.1:0-12005 GCA_035501995.1 Anaeromyxobacteraceae bacterium | reverse complement strand
GAGGCTCGTCGCCTCCTCGGGGTGAAGCCCGGCCAGGCGGTGCACGTCGTCCCCTTCGACGAGGGGGGAGCGCCCCCGCTGGCTGGCCCCGGGAGAGCTCGGCGTGGCGGAAGCAGCCGACGAGGTGGTCGTTCACGAGCCCGGCCGCCTGCATGAAGGCGTAGCAGGTCACCGGCCCCACGAACGCGAAGCCCCGGGCGCGCAGCGCCGCGGAGAGGGCGCGGCTCTCCTCCGTCGCGTCCGGCACCTCTCGGGCGCGTCGCCAGGCGTTCACCCGCCGCCCGCCCACCAGGCCCTCCAGGAAGGGCGCGAAGCCGCCCACCTCCCGCCCGAGGGCCAGGAACGCGCGCGCGCTCCGGATGGCGCCCTCGATCTTGCCGCGGTGCCGCACGATGCCCGGGTCGGCGAGCAGGCGCGCCACCTCGCGCTTGCCGAAGCGCGCCACCTTCTCCGGCCGGAAGCCCGAGAAGGCGCGCCGGAAGCCCTCGCGCTTGCGCAGGATGGTGAGGAAGGAGAGCCCGGCCTGGAAGCCCTCGAGGACGAGGAGCTCGAAGAGCGCCCGGTCGTCCAGGAGGGGCACCCCCCACTCGCGGTCGTGGTAGGCCTGGTAGAGCGGGTCCTTCCCTGCCCAAGGGCAGCGCGTGGGGGAAGGTCTCGCCATGGGGCCCCCGGCGGCCCTCAAGCGAACAGGACCGTGCCCACGCTGCCCGGCTCCAGGACCGCCCGGCACAGGTCGCCCGCCCCGAGCTGGCCGACGATGACCACCGACTGTGCGCCGCCCTCGAGGACCTTGAAGCTCTCCTCGAGCTTGGGGATCATCCCCCCGGAGATGGAGCCGTCCAGGACCCCGCGCCGGAACTCGGCGGCGGTGAGGCGCGGGATGCGGCTTTTCGGGTCCTTCAGGTCCCGCAGCACGCCCGGGGTGGAGGTGACGAGCACCAGGGCGTCGGCCTTGAGCGCGCCGGCGAGCTGGCTCGCCACCGTGTCCCCGTTGATGTTGAGGGGTTGGCCCTCGCGGTCGCAGCCCAGGCAGGCCAGCACCGGCAGCCAGCGGCGCTCCTGGAGGTCGCCGAGGAGCTGCAGGTTGAAGCCGGTCACCTCCCCGACGAGGCCCAGGTCGACCGGGTCCGGCCCGGCCCCGGTGAGGACGGCGGGCGGCCGCCGGGTGGCCTGGATCATGTGCCCGCTGGCGCCGTGCAGCCCTACCGCCAGGACCCCGTGCCGGAGGAGCTTCGCGCACAGGTCGACGTTCAGCTGCCCGGCCACCACGTACTTCATGACGTCGAGGGTGGCGGTGTCGGTGTAGCGCTTGCCGGCGATGATGCGCGGCTCGAGCCCGAGCCGCTTCTGCAGCGCGCTCGCCTGGGGTCCGCCCCCGTGCACCAGGGTCACCCGGTGCCAGCCGGCGATGAGCTCGCGCAGGTCCTCGGCCAGGCTGTCCATCTCGGGCGAGGCCACCACCTCCCCGCCCACCTTGACGACGATGTTCTTCATGGCGGCCACGGTCCCGGGTCCTCGAGCGAGGCCGTCTCCGGCAGGCCCAGCACGAGGTTCATGTTCTGGATGGCCTGGCCGGCGCCACCCTTGATGAGGTTGTCGGTCGCGCCGAAGAGCGCGGCGGTGCGCCGGCCCTTCACCGAGGGTCCCACGGCGACGCCGACCTCGGCGCGGTTGGAGCCGCAGACCGCCGCCACCTCGGGCAGGCGCCGGCGCGGCACGCGCACGAAGGGCTCCCCGGCGTAGGCCTGCTCGTAGAGCCGGCGCAGCCGCTCCTCGGTCCAGGCCTCCGGCACCTCGACGAAGCTGGTCGAGAAGATGCCGCGGGCGAGCGGCGCCGACACCGGCACGAAGCGCAGCTCGAGGTCCTTCGCCCCGGCCTGGGTGAGGGCCTCGCGGATCTCCGGGACGTGCTGGTGCTCGAGCGGCCGGTAGGTCCGCAGGTTGTTCGACCGCACCGGATGGTGGGTACCGGCCGACGGAGAGAACCCCGCCCCCGAGCTGCCGGTGAGGCCCTGCACCGGCACCACCCCCTCGAGCAGGCCGGCCTGGGCGAGCGGGAGGAGCGAGAGGGCGATGGTGGTGGCGAAGCAGCCCGGCGAGGCCACGCAGCGCGCCTTCTTGATGCGCTCGCGGTTCAGCTCCGGCAACCCGTAGACGAAGGCCTGCATGAGCTCGGGGTGCGGGTGCTCCCGCCCGTAGTAGCGTGCGTAGGCCGCCGGGTCCTTGAGCCGGAAGTCCCCGCTCATGTCGACGATGCGGGCGCGCGTCTCGAGGAGCTCCGGCACCTTCTCGGCCGAGACCTTGTGCGGCAGCCCGAGCAGGACCACGTCCACGCCCTCGGCGGCCGCGGCCGGGGCGAGGCCCTCGAAGGTGAGCGGGGTCAGGCCCTCCAGCGTGGGGTGGGCCGCCCCGAGGGGCTCCCCCAGGTAGTCGACCGAGGCCACCCGGACGAGCTCCACCTCCGGGTGGATGAGGAGGCGCCGGATGAGCTCGGCGCCCCCGTAGCCCGAGCCTCCGATCACCGCCGCCTTGTAGCGCTTGCCGTTGGGCATGCCCTCCCCTTATACCGCGAGCGGCGCCCCGGGCCATGAGGGCTCCGCCCTAAGGGCTCCGGCGCAGGAAGCCCGCCTCTCGCCGGTGGCCGCGGGGCGCTTTCGGCGAAGGGGCTAACCCCCTCGCCGCGGTGCGACATGAGCGACAGCGCACGAAGTGAACGGATGTTCGGGGAGCGGGTGGCGATCGGCCTCTCCTGGCTCGGCGGGCAGCGCCTCGCCATGCAGCGCCTCCTCGAGCGCCTGGTGCGCCAGAGCTCCTTCACCGGTGATCCACTCGGAGTGAATTCGCTCGTCTCCATCGTCGAGGCCGAGCTCCGGCGCATCGGGCTCAAGACCGCCCGCCTCCCGGCGGCCCACTTCGGCGACCACCTGGCCTTCGAGAGCACCGCCCCGGGGCCGCCGGCCTTCCTCATCGGGCACCTCGATACGGTCTTCCCCCGCGCCGCCTTCGAGGGCTTCGAGCTGAGGGGCGAGCTCGCCTGCGGGCCGGGGGCGTTCGACATGAAGGGCGGGCTGGTGGTGGGGCTGTTCGCGCTCGAGGCGCTGGCCCGGGCCGCCCTCCTGCGCCACGTGGCGGTCAGGGGGCTGTTCGTCTCGGACGAGGAGGTCGGCTCCCCCGACTCGCAGGCCCACCTGCGCGAGCGCGCGCTCGGGGCGGCCTTGGCCCTCGGCCTGGAGTCGGGGCGCGCGGGCGACCTCATCGTCACCGAGCGCAAGGGGTCGGCCTCGGTCAGGGCCCGGGCGCACGGGGTGGCCGCCCACGCCGGGAACGATCACGCGCGGGGCAAGAGCGCGGTGTGGACGCTGGCGCGCTTCATCGACCGGGCCCAGGCCTTGACCGACTACCCGCGCGGCCTGACCGTCAACGTCGGCACGGTGGAGGGCGGCACGAGCAAGAACACCGTGCCCGAGCTGGCCAAGGCCGAGATCGACCTGCGCTACGCGCGCGAGGAGGACGGCCAGGCGCTCTACGCCGCCCTCGAGCAGGCGGCCGGCGAGGCGGTGCTGGAGGGCACCCGGCTCGAGCTCGTCCGCACCGCCTGGCGGCCGCCCATGATCCGCACCGAGGCCTCGGCCGCCCTGGCCAGGGCCTACGGCCTCTGCCAGGAGGAGAGCGGGCTCGGCTCCGGCGAGGCCCCGCTCTCGGGGGGCGGCTCCGACGCCTGCACCACGAGCGCCATGGGCATCCCCACCATCGACGGGCTCGGGCCGCGCGGCGAGGGCTTCCACACCAAGGAGGAGCGGGTGGAGCTCGCTTCCCTCGTCCCCAAGGCCGCCGCCCTGGTGCGCTTCCTCGGGCGGCGGGCCGCCTGAGGCCGCCCGCCCGGCTCCCCTCTCAGTGCAGGAGCGTCCAGCAGGCGAGCAGGCGCCGGCCGGCCTCGGCCCGCGCCGCCAGGTCCCCCTCGCTGTAGCGACCGAGGGTGAACCTGGGGCCCGCGGCCGGCATCTGCCCGAAGGAGGGATCGACCGGCACCCAGCCCCCGCCGGCCCGGACCTCGGCCCACTCGTGCCAGACGAGCGCGCGCCCGTCGAAGGCCAGGCCGACCGCGTGGCGGCCCTCGAGCCCGGCCCGCGCCAGCGCCTCGAGGTAGCGCGCCGTCCGCGCGCGGCAGCTCGCCCCGGGCGGATAGGTGCGCGGGACACCGCGCGGCGCCGGCGGCGGATCGGGGTCGACTCCTTGGCCGCACAGGCGGGCGGGCCAGCGCTCCGCGGTGGCCACCGCGGTGCCGAAGAGGCGGGGGGCCCGGGCGGGGAGGGCGGCGCCCTCGTCGGCCACGAAGCGCGCCCGCTGGGCCGGGAGCAGCACCTCGCTCGGCGCTTCCCCCGGCGCCGCCCGGAAGCGGATGGGCTCGCCGAGCACCTGCCCGAGGAGCCAGGCTCCCCGTCGCTCGGCGCAGGCCGGACCGCGCCGGCCGCTCTCCTCGTCGCGGACGGTGAGGCAGCGCCGCTCGCCCTCGGCGGCCGCGGAGAGGAGGACCTCGGAAAGGCTGGCCGGGACCGGGCCCGGGCCAGAGCGCGACCGCCGCACCCGTCCGTCGGCGCTCTCGAAGACCCGCACCTCGCGCGCCGCCCCGCCGCGCGCCACCTCGAGGTCGATGCGGCGCGCGAGGGCGCCGCCCCCGGCCTCCGCGGGGGCGCGCAGCCCGCTCTCCCACGCGCCCCGGCAACTCTCGGGGCCACAGGCGAGGGCGAGGTGAGCGAAGCCCACCTCCTCGCCCCCGAGCTCCACGCGGTAGCGCACGTCCAGGCCGGCCGGGTAGCCGGCCAGGAGGAGCGCCAAGAGCTCTGCCGTCACCCTACGTTAACCCTCCCCCCCGGTGAAGCTCGTCCTGCGGCCGCCCCCATCCTACCGCGCCTCGAGCGGGTCCCGGCGCACGCGCGGCGGCCCCCTTCGCGGCGAGGTGAGGAAAGGAGCGCCGCCGCCCCCCGCCGCCGCCCTTGTCGCCGACCGCCGCCCTTGGTAGGAAACCTCGCACTGCCGCGCGATGAAGCTTCGCCCCACGCTCGTCGGCTCGTGGCCCTTCCTGCTCGCCGCCTTCTGGCTGGCGCTCGGCCTCGCCAACCTCTCCCGCGGGCTCTCGCACCTCGGGCCGCCCTACCGGCGCTGGGCCTTCGACCACCACAGCTACTCCGACCTCCTCGCCATGGCGGGCGACCGCTACTTCCGCGGCGCCCACCCCTTCCCCTACCTCGAGGACCGCATCGAGTACCCGGTGCTGCTCGGGCTCGCCCTCTACGGGCCATCGCTCGTGCCGGGTGGCCCGGCCGCCTACCTCGCCACCGCCTACCTCTTCCTCGCCGCCTGCGCCTTCGCCTCGCTGGCGCTCCTCCGGCGCCTGCCGGGGACGAGGCCCTTCTGGCTCGCCGCCACCCCGGCCCTCGCCTACTACGGCGGGCTCAACTGGGACCTCTTCCCCATCGCGCTCCTCTTCGCCGCCGTGCTCGCCTTCGAGCGCGCCCGGCCGGCCGCGGTCGGCGGCCTCACGGCGCTCGGGGCCTCGGCCAAGCTCTGGCCGGTGGCGCTCTTGCCGCCGGCGGCGGCGCTCCTGGCGCGACGGCGGGAGGGGAGCGCGCTCGAGGAGGGCGCGCTCGGCGCGCTGCGCTCCTTTCTGGTGGTGAACCTGCCCTTCCTCCTCCTCGCCCCCGCCAACTGGGCCTACTTCTGGCGCTTCAACGCGCAGCGCGGGGCGGAGAACTCGACCTTCGAGCTCCTCCGGCTCTCCCCCCGCCTGGCCCACCTCGCGCGGGACCCGGCCGCCCTGAACGCGGTCACCCTGGCCCTCCTCCTGGCGGCGGTCGCCCTGGCGGCCTGGGCCGCCTACGCGGCCGGGGCGGCCGAGGGCCGGGAGCGCCTGGAGGTGGTGCGCCTCGGGACCGCCTTCATCTTGGTGGTCTGGATCGCCACCAACAAGGTGTGGAGCCCGCAGTACGCCCTGTGGGCCTTCGCGGCCGGGGCGCTCGCCTCCGCGCCCGGCTGGCTCTTCGCCCTGCAGGCCCTGCTGGCGCCGCTCGACTACCACGTGGCCTTCGAGGCCCGCTCGTCGCGCGGCCTCATCCGCTTCTTCGACCGGGTCTACTTCGGCGAGGAGGCCCTGCGCTCCTTGGCCTACCTCCTCTTCGCCCTCTGGCTCGGCCGGGCGCTCCTCCGTGCGGCCCGCCAGGCCGCCCGCCTCCCGTCCGCCCGGGGCGCGCCCTAGCTTTGCTCCCCGCCCCAGGGGCGCCCCCCTCAGCGGATCACGGTGGGGTAGAGGGCGCCCGCCACCGCCACCAGCGCGACGAGGACGAGGAGCTGGACCGCGAGGTCCAGGCTGAAGCCGAAGGCGCTCCTCCCCCCCTGCACCATGAGGCTCCGCAGGGCGTCGACCAGGTAGGTGAGCGGGTTCGCGCGGGCGACCCGCTGCAGCCAGCCGGGCATCATCTCGATGGGGTAGATGGCGTTGCTCGCGAAGAAGAGCGGCATGGTCAGCACCTGCCCGATGCCCATGAAGCGCTCCCGCGTCTTCACCAGGCAGGCGATGACGAGCGAGAAGGTCGAGAACACCGCCGAGCCCACGAGCACCGCCAGGAGCACCCCCAGCACCGGGAGGGGGGAGAGCCTGACGCGGATGCCGAGCAGCAGGGTGACCGCGTAGATGATGACGGTCTGGGCGAGGCCGCGGACGCCGGCCGAGGCGGCCTTGCCGAGGACGAGGGCGCTGCGGTGGGCTGGGCTCACGAGCAGCTTGTGAACGAGGCCGAGGTCGCGCTCCCAGATGATGGCGATCCCGTAGAAGATGGCGGTGAAGAGCACGCTCTGCGCCAGCACCCCCGGAGCCATGAAGTCCAGGTAGCGCAGCTCGCCGGTGGGGATGGCGCGCACCCGGGTGAACACCTGTCCGAAGACCAGGAGCCACAGGATGGGCTGTATCGAGCGGGTGAAGACCTCGGTCGGATCGCGGCGCAGCTTGCGCAGCTCACCGTCGGCGATGGCCAGCGAGGCCCGCACGAAGGAGAAGAGTTCGTTAGGTGAGGCGGCGCGCGGTGGCACGGGTCCTCGCGACTTCACGGTAGTTTCCCCCCTCCTCGACCGAACCGCCGGTGTGGTGGACGAAGACGTCGTCGAGGGAGGCTCCCTCTCCTAGGGCGGCCCTGAGCTCGCCGGGCGCGCCCTTCACCACCACCTGGCCACGGTGCATGATGGCGATGGCGTCGCACAGCTCGTCGGCCTCCTCCATGTCGTGGGTGGTGAGGAGCACGCTCGTCCCGAACTGCGCGCGCAGCTCGCGCAGGCGGTCCCACACCGCGTGGCGGGCCCGCGGATCGAGCCCCACGGTGGGCTCATCGAGGAACAGCACCGGCGGCCGGTGCAGCATGGCCTGCGCGATCTCCAGGCGGCGGATCATCCCTCCCGAGTAGGTGCGCACCAGGCGATCCGCCACCTCGCCGAGCCCCATGAACTCGAGCGCCTGCTCGATCCGCCCGCGGCGGCCTGATCGCGGCATCCCGTAGAGCCGCCCGGAGAGGGTGAGGTTCTCGCGCCCGGTGAGGCCGGCGTCGGCCGAGACCATCTGCGGGACGTAGCCGATGCGCCGGCGCACCTCGCGCGGCTCGAGGAGGATGTCGAAGCCCGACACCCGGGCGGTGCCGCAGGTGGGCGGCAGGAGGGTGGTGAGCATGCGGATGGCGGTGCTCTTGCCGGCGCCGTTCGAGCCGAGGAGGCCGAAGAAGGCGCCGCGCGGCACGGTGAGGTCGAGCGCGTCCACCGCCACGAGCGCGTCGAAGCGGCGGGTGAGGCGCTCGGTCAGGAGCGCGGGGGCCTGGTCCGGGTCCCCTGGCCTCGAGGCTCTGTGCGCGCCGAAGGGCATGCGCGCGGAGCGTAGCCGGCGGCCCGGGCGGCCGCCGCGGAATCGTCGCCTCCCCTCGGAGGGGCCGACGGTGGTCAGTACCGGTAGTGGTCCGGCTTGTAGGGGCCCTCGGGCGACACGCCGATGTAGGCGGCCTGGCGGGGGGTGAGCTGGGTGAGCCGAGCGCCGAGCTGGCCGAGGTGCAGGCGCGCCACCTTCTCGTCGAGGTGCTTGGGGAGCACGTAGACCTTCCTCGCGTAGTGCTCTCCGCGGGTGGCGAGCTCGATCTGGGCCAGCGTCTGGTTGGTGAAGCTGTTCGACATGACGAAGCTCGGATGGCCGGTGGCGCAGCCGAGGTTGAGCAGGCGGCCCTCGGCGAGGACGAGCACCCGGTGGCCGTCGGGGAAGACGAAGGCGTCGTACTGGGGCTTGATGTTGACCCGTCGGATCCCCGGCACCTTCTTCAGGCCGGCCATGTCGATCTCGTTGTCGAAGTGGCCGATGTTGCCGACGATGGCGCAGTCCTTCATGCGCCGCATGTCCTCGACGGTGATGATGTCGAGGTTGCCGGTGGCGGTGATGAAGAGGTCGGCCTTCCCCACCACGTCCGCGAGCCGCACCACCTGGAACCCCTCCATGGCGGCCTGCAGGGCGTTGATGGGGTCGATCTCGGTCACCAGCACCCGCGCCCCCTGGCCGCGCAGGCTCTGCGCACAGCCCTTGCCCACGTCGCCGTAGCCGCACACCACCGCCATCTTGCCGGAGAGCATGACGTCGGTGGCCCGCATGATCCCGTCCACCAGCGAGTGGCGGCATCCGTAGAGGTTGTCGAACTTGGACTTGGTGACCGAGTCGTTCACGTTGATGGCGGGGAAGAGCAGGGTGCCGGCCTTCTCCATCTCGTAGAGCCGGTGCACGCCGGTGGTGGTCTCCTCGGTCACCCCCCGCAAGGCCCGGGCGATGCGGGTGAAGCGACCGGGATCGCGGCGCTGCTCGCGGGCGAGCAGGCGCAGGACCACCGCGAACTCCTCCGAGTCGGCCGGGGTGGGCCTCGGCACCCGGCCGGCCTTCTCGAACTCCACGCCCCTGTGGACGAGCAGGGTGGCGTCTCCCCCGTCGTCCACGATCTGGGTGGGCCCCTGCCCGCCGCCGAAGTCCAGCGCCCGCGAGGTGGCCTCCCAGTACTCTTCGAGGGTCTCCCCCTTCCAGGCGAAGACCGGCACCCCGCGCGGCTCCTCGAGGGTCCCCGGGCCGACCACCACCGCCGCCGCCGCGTGGTCCTGGGTGGAGAAGATGTTGCAGGAGGCCCAGCGCACGCGGGCCCCGAGGGCCCGCAGGGTCTCGATGAGCACCGCGGTCTGCACGGTCATGTGCAGGGAGCCGGTGATGCGCTGCCCCTTGAGCGGCTTCTTGGCGGCGTACTCCTTGCGCACCGCCATGAGCCCGGGCATCTCCTTCTCGGCGAGCTCGATCTCCTTGCGCCCCCACTCGGCGAGGCCGAGGTCCTTCACCTGAAACTCGAAGCCCTCGGCACGGACCTTCTTGGCGACGCTCAACGTTCGGCTCGGCATGGCGGTTTCCTCTGTTCTCTTTTGGTGAAGTCCTTCGCCGGTCAGGGCTTGCGCTCGCCGCGGGCGACGAGCAGGGCGGGGCCGCGGGCGCCGGCCTCCCGGCGGAGCTCATGGCACGAGACGCCGCCGAAGCCGAGCTCTTGGATGAGGGCCGCGAGGCCGGCCGGCTCGAAGCCCAGGTGGGCCTGGCCCATCCGGCGCCGGAAGGCCTCGTCGTCGTGGCGCACGAGGTCGGCCACCGCCAGGATCCCGCCCGGCCTCAGCACCCGGGCAGCCTCCTGCAGGGCGCGCTCGGGCTCGGGGAGGTAGCAGAGCGCGAGGACGAGGAGCGCGGCGTCGCAGCTCTGGTCGTCGAGGGGCAACGACTCGAGGTCCGCCCGGTGGAGCTCCACGTTCTCGAGGCCCTGGACCCGGCGGCGCGCCGCCCTCAGCATGGCGGGGGAGCGATCGACCGCCACCACCCGCAGGGCGTGGGGCGAGAGGCGGGCGGCGAGGTCGCCCGTCCCGCAGCCGAGGTCGGCCACCACCTGGCCGCGGGGCAACAGGCACAAGAGCGCCTCGCCGGGGAGGCCCGCCCCGTAGAGCTCGCCGCGCACGCGCTCCCACTCGGCCGCGGCACCCTCGAAGAAGGCCTCGGCCTCCGCCTTGCGGGCGAGGAGCCTCTTCGCGAGGCGGGCGGCGTCCGTCTCTAGGGTGGCCCACCCCGAGGTCTCGGCGCGGGCCACCTTCCACAGCCGCCGGGCGGATTCCGCCGGGGCCCGCTGCATGCGGTAGAGGTGGAGCGTGCCCTCGCGGCGCGAGGCGAGCCAGCCCTCCTGGGCGAGGACCTTGAGGTGCCGGCTCACCGTGGACTGGGGGAGCCCGAGCGCCTCGCACAGCTCCTGCACCCCGAGCTCGTGGCGCTCGAGGAGGGCCAGGATCCTGAGCCGCGTCGGATCGGCCAGGCTCGTGAGGACGCCCAGGAGCCCCGCCACCCCCGGCCGCTCGGCGATTAATCCTTCCATCCGGATGAATAGATACTATCCACGGCCCTCCCGGTCAACCGGGAGGGCGAGGTTCAGTAGTCCTTCGACCAGATGAGGCTCGCCCCGCCCGAGCCGGTGTCGCCGTAGCGCACCTCGAAGGTGAGCTGGGGCGCGATCTGGTAGTCGGCCTCCACCTCGTTGGTGTTCTCCCCCTCCTCGGTGAGCGCGTTGAGGCGCCGCGTGTAACCCACGTAGAGCTTGTCGCTCACGTACTTGCCGGCGCGGAGCTGCGAGGGGTCGACCGAGACCATGTCCACCGGCAGCTTCTGCCCCACCACGTTCTGGACGAAGAGGGTGGAGAGCGTGCCGACGGCCGCGGTCTGCGAGGACTGCGCGTCGAAGAGCCCCGCCCCGACGCCGCCGGTGTCGGCCCGCAGCTCCTTGTGCCCGGTGGCGATGAGCATGGCGATCTGCGACTCGGTGAGGGACGGCTGACTCGTCAGGGTCACCTCCGGCTTCTCGAGGGTGCCGGAGACGGCCACCGTCACCACCACCTTCTCGGCGGTGTTGTCGTAGACCGCCTTCAGCTCGAGGGCCCCGGCCTCGTAGCCCTTGCCGGGGAACTCGATCCGCCCCTGGTTCAGGTCGAAGCTGCGCCCGCTCACCGGCTCGATGCGGCCGCGCACCACCCGGATCTCGCCGCCGAGGAGGAGGCCCCCCTTCTCGCCGAGCTCCGCGGTGAGGTCGGCCCGGAGCTCGAGGTCGATGAACGGGTTGTCGCTCTTCACCAGGAAGCGCGCGGGCGCCACGAGGTGCAGCTTCATCCGGAAGGGCTTCTCGGGCCGGCTCGTCGTGCCGGGCTCGGGCGCCGAGAAGGGCGCCACCACGATGTCCTTGCGCACTTGCAAGGACTGCACCCGGCGCGGGTTGAGATCGGGGAGCTTCACCCGGGCCGAGGCGATGGCCACCTCCGCCTCGAGCGCCTCCGGCGAGAGCTTCCCGGTGACCTTGGCGTCGAGGTCCAGGGTCGCCACGGTCTGCCCGGCGTGCGGGAGGTCGAGCCCGCTCGTGCGGAGCTCGGCCTTGAGGTCGGCCGGCGTGCCCCGGCGGTCGAGCCCCTTGAGCTCCCCCTCGAGCTCGAGGCTCCCGGCCCCCCGCCGCGCGGAGAGCCGCTCGATACGCGCCACGTCCCCGGCGAGCGTGATCTGGGCCTCGACGGCCGAGAGCTCCCCGACCTCGATGACCGAGAGCTCCCCACCCGAGACCTTGGCCTCCCCGCGCGGCAGCAGGTGCGCCAGGGTCCCCTCGGCGGTCAGGTTGGCCTCGAAGGTCCCGGAGGCCGAGCGGATGAGGCCCGGCAGGGCCGCCGGCAGCACGCGGAGGTCGAGGCCCCTAGCGACGAGTGTGGCTCGGGCCGGCGCGTTCCAAAGGTCCCTCTCCCGCAGGGCCGGGAGGGAGGGGTTCGCCTGCACCACCAGGGTCCCGTCGAGGGTGCCGCCGCTGTCGACCGCGAAGTGCAGGCTCGCCTCCAGGGTATGGCCGGCCCCCTTGGCCCGCGCGGTCATGGCACCGAGGGGGTGGCCGCTCACC
>DATJVF010000112.1:0-2381 GCA_035501995.1 Anaeromyxobacteraceae bacterium | reverse complement strand
CGAGGCGCTCGCCGAGGTGCGCTTCGACACCCCATACGGCAGGGAGATCCAGCGTTTCCTCCGCCACGGCACCGGGCTCCACCACGCTGGCCTCCTGCCGCGCTACCGCCTGCTCGTCGAGAAGCTCGCCCAGGGGGGCCTCCTGAAGGTGGTCTGCGGGACCGATACCCTCGGCATGGGCGTCAACATCCCCATCCGCACCGTGCTCTTCACCCAGCTGTGCAAGTTCGACGGCGAGAAGACGGTCATCCTCTCCGCCCGCGACTTCCACCAGATCTCCGGCCGCGCCGGCCGCAAGGGCTTCGACGAGCGGGGCTACGTGGTGGCCCAGGCCCCCGAGCACGTCATCGAGAACAAGCGGCTCGCCGAGAAGGCGGCCGCGGGCAAGAAGGTGGTGAAGAAGCAGCCGCCGCAGCGCGGCTACCTGCACTGGGACAAGAACACCTTCGAGCGCCTCATCGCCAAGGAACCGGAGCCTCTCGTCCCGCGCTTCGATCTCGGCTTCGGGCTCCTTTTGAACCTCCTGCAGAGCGAGACCACCCAGCGCGGGGGCGGCTACGCACGGCTGGTGGAGATGGTCGGCCGCGCCCACGAGACGCCCTACGCCCGCTCGCGGCTCCGCCGCACCGCCGCCCTGCGCTTCCGCACCCTGCGCAAGGCCGGCCTCGTCGAGCTCAAGTCCGTCGAGGGGTTCCGCGGGCGCTACGTGCGGCCGGCGCCCTTCCTGCAGAAGGAATTCTCGCTCCACCAGACGCTCGCCCTCTGGCTCCTCGACACCCTGCCCGAGGTCCCGAAGGAGCGCGAGAGCTACGCGCTCGACGTGGTCTCGCTCTGCGAGGCGATCCTGGAGAACCCGGAGGCGGTGCTCTACCGGCAGCTCGACGTCGCGCGCGGGCAGGCGGTGGCCGCCATGAAGGCCCAGGGCCTGGAGTACGAGGAGCGGATGGCCGAGCTCGAGAAGGTGGAGTACCCGAAGCCGCTCGCCGACTTCATCTACGCCCGCTTCAACGCCTTCGCGGCCCTGCACCCGTGGGTGGGAAGCGAGAACATCCGCCCCAAGTCGATCGCGCGCGAGATGGTCGAACGCTACCTCTCCTTCAACGACTACGTGAACGAGTACGGCCTGGAGCGCTCGGAGGGCGTGCTGCTGCGTTACCTCTCCGACGCCTACAAGACCTTGGCCCAGACGGTGCCCGAGTCGTACCGCGACGAGCGGCTCGACGACGTGCTGGCCTTCCTGTTGGCGACCGTGCGCGGCGCCGACGCCTCGCTCCTCGACGAGTGGGAGCGCATGCGCGACCCCAGCTACCGGGCGGCCGTGCCCGAGGAGCGGGCGGCGCTGGCCGCGCTCCCGCCAAGGCCCTCGCAGCCCGACGACGACCCGCGCGCCTTCGCCGCCCGGGTGCGCCACGAGCTGCACCGCCTCCTCGTGGCGCTCGCCGCCCGCCGCTTCGAGGAGGCGGCGGCCGGCCTCTACCAGCCCGAGGGCGGCTGGCCCCCGGCGCGCCTCGAGGAGGAGATGCGGCCCTACTTCGAGCTCCACGACGCCATCGACACCCGGCCGGTGGCGCGCCTGCCGCACAACACCCTCCTCGAGAAGAGCGGGCCGCACCGCTACACCGCCCGCCAGCGCATCGTCGACCCGGAGGGCGAGGTCGACTTCGTCATCGATTGCGCGATCGACCTCACCCTCTCCCGGCCCGAGGACGCGCCCCTCCTCGAGCTCGTCCGCATCGGCACCTGAAGGGAGCGGGAACGCCCCCGCTCCGCGGGTCTAGCGCGGGGCCGGCGCCGCCCGCTCGCCGCGGCTCGGCCGATGTTCGCCGCTCGCCCCCCCGCCCAGGGGCGGCGGGTAGGTGACGTTCCGCCCCTCGCGCACCGCGAAGGGCGTCAGGCGGTGCGGCCGGGTCCGGCCCCGCCCGAGGATGTGCAGGACCACCACGCCCCGCGCGAAGAGGGCGTCGGCCACGAGCGACCGGTGGCAGCGCCAGGGGACCGCCTCGGCGCACATGATGGCCACCCGGCCCTCGCGCGCCAGCGCGCGCAGCTCGACGAGGCCCTCTTCGAACTCGCCGGTCTGCATGTAGTCGGCGTAGCCGCGGAAGCTGGCGTTCCGCCAGGCGCCGTTCGGCGAGTCGCGCCGTGCGTGGCGCAGCCCGCCGAGGCGAGGCAGGTGCTGGTAGCGGATGCCGGCCGCCTCGAGGGCGCGGGCGAGGGACGCCCCCTCGAACTGGGGGTTCTTGCGGGAACGCGGGATGGTGCGGATGTCGGCGAGCGTCGCGACCGCGCAGGATCGCAGGAGCTCGATGAACTCGTCGAGCGGCCTCGTCGAGTGGCCGATGGCGAGCACCTGGGCCCTGCCCCAGCCGGGCGCTGCTCGC
>DATJVF010000111.1:0-5816 GCA_035501995.1 Anaeromyxobacteraceae bacterium | reverse complement strand
CGGTGCTGGCCGCCTTTCCGGACCGGGTGGCGCGGCGACGGGCTGTGGGCTCGGACGAGATCGTGCTCGTCGGCGGCGGAGGGGCGACGCTCGCCCCGGAGAGCACGGTGCGGGGAGCGCCCCTCCTCGTGGCCGTCGCGGCCGAGGAGCGCCGGGCCAGGGCCGGCTCGAGGCTCGCGCCCGCGCGCACGCTCGTGCGCCTTGCGAGCGCCGTCAGCGCCGAGATGCTGCTCGACCTCTACCCGGAGGCGCTCCGCTACGAGCCCAGGGTGCGCTTCGACCCGCAGGCGGAGCGGGTGGACGGCTTCGAGCAGCTCCTCTACCAGGACCTCGTGCTCTCGGAGAGCCGCTCGGCCCGGGTCGACCCGGAGCTCGCGGCGGCCGCGCTCTACGAGGCCGCGCTGGCGCGCGGGCCGCGGGCCTTCGCCCCCGAGGCCGCCCTCGACCGGCTCCTCGCCCGCCTGGCCTTCGCTGCCCGCGTGGCCCCGCAGAGCGGCCTCACCCCCCCCGGCGAGGAGGCGCTCTCGGCCGCGCTCCGCGAGGCCTGCCGCGGCCGCCGGAGCTTCGCCGAGCTCCGGGAGGCCGGGCTCGACCGGGCGCTCCTCGCCGGGCTAACGCCGGCCGAGCGCGCGGCCCTCGAGCGGCTCGCCCCGGAGCGGGTCGCCTTGCCGGGCGGCCGCAGCGTGCCGGTGGAATACGGGCCGGGCGAGACGCCGCCCTCCATCGCGAGCCGCCTGCAGGACTTCTTCGGCATGGCGGAGGGGCCCAGGCTCGCCGCGGGGCGGGTCCCGCTCGTCCTGCACCTTCTCGCGCCCAACCGCCGGGCGGTCCAGGTGACCACCGACCTCGCCGGCTTCTGGGCGCGCCACTACCCGCCCCTGCGCCGCGAGCTCATGCGCCGCTACCCGCGCCACGCCTGGCCCGAGGATCCGCTCTCGGCGAGGCCGCCGCAGCGGTGAGAGACCGGCTTCGCGCCCCTCTCAGGCCTCGAGGAGCAACCGCTCCGGCTCCTCGAGGCACTCCTTCACCCGCACCAGGAAGGAGACCGCCTCGCGCCCGTCGATGATCCGGTGGTCGTAGCTCAGCGCGAGGTACATCATGGGGCGCACCACCACCTCGTCTCCCTGGCCCACCACCGCGCGCTTCTCGATCTTGTGCAGCCCGAGGATGCCGGACTGGGGTGGGTTCAGGATGGGCGTCGAGAGCAGCGACCCGTAGACCCCGCCGTTGGAGATGGTGAAGGTGCCGCCCTCGAGGTCGGCGGGGGCGATGCGGTTCTCGCGCGCCTTCTGGGCCAGCTCGGCGATGCGCTTCTCCACCTCCGCGAAGGAGAGCCCGTCGGCGCCGCGCACGACCGGCACCACCAGGCCCTTGCCGCCGCCGACCGCCACCCCGATGTCGTAGTGGTCCTTGTAGATGAGGTCGGTGCCGCGCACCTCGGCATTCACCACCGGGAAGGCCCGCAGGGCCTCCACGGCGGCCTTGACGAAGAACGACATGAAGCCGAGCTTCACCCCGTGCCGCTCCTGGAAGGCCGGGCCGTGCCGCTCGCGCAGGGCGAGCACCCGGGACATGTCGATCTCGTTGAAGGTGGTGAGGATGGCGGCGTTCTGCTGGGCCTCGAGGAGCCGGCGGGCCACCGTGCGCCGTAGCGGCGACATGGGCACCGCGCGCTCGTTCTCGCCGAGCGGGCGGGGCGGCGGCTCGGGGGCCGGCGCGCCCTTCAGGGCGAGGGCGCGCTCGAGGTCGACCCGGCGCAGGACCCCGCCCGCGCTCCCCGCCTCGAGCCCCTCCTCGGCGAGCTGGCGCCTCACCGAGGGCGGCGCCCGCAGGGGCCGAAGCGGCGCGCCGTTCGAGGACGGGGGCGCCTTCTCCGCTTTAGGCGGCGCCTCGGCCTTCTCGGGCGGGGCCGGGGCGGGCGCTTCGGGCGCGCGCGCGCCCCCCCCCGCCTCGAGCACCCCCACCACCTCCCCGACCGCCACCGTGGCCCCGCTCGCCTTCAGGATCTTGCGGAGCACGCCCGCGGCCGGCGCGGGGAGGGCCACGGTCGCCTTCTCGCTCTCGACCTCCACCACTGGCTCGTCGGCCTGGACCGCGTCGCCTTCCTTCTTGAGCCAGTTGCCGATGGTCGCCTGGGTGATGGACTCGCCCAGGGCGGGGACCCTCAGGTCGATGGCCATCGCTCACCCTCCCGGAGCGCTCGCGTGCAGGGCGGCGGGGGCCCGCAGGCCGATCGCCTGGCGCACCAGCGCCTCCTGCTCGAGCTTGTGGCGCGTCGCCGACCCGGCGGCCGGAGTCGCCGAGGGCGGTCGCGAGATGCAGGAGAACTCGAAGTTGCCGCGCAGGACCGGCGACAGGTGCAGGTCGAGGAAGTTCCAGGCCCCCATGTTGCGCGGCTCCTCCTGCACCCATACCACCTCGCCCCCGTCGCGGTAATGGGACAGGAGGGTGAGGAGCGTCTCGACCTGGAGCGGGTAGATCTGCTCGAGCCGCAGGATGGCCACCTCCCGCGCGCCCTGCGCCTCGCGGGCTGCCTTGAGCTCGTAGTAGAGCTTCCCCGAGCAGAGGAGGATGCGCCGCACGTGCCGAGGATCGGCCACCTCGTCCGGCAGGATGGCCCGGAAGCCTCCCTGGCTGAACTCCCCGAGCGGCGAGACCACCTCGGGGTGCCGTAGAAGGCTCTTCGGGGACATGACCACGAGGGGCTTCCGCCAGGGGGCGAGGACCTGGCGGCGCAGGGCGTGGAAGAGCTGGGCGGGGGTGGTGAGGTTCACGACCTGCCAGTTGTCGTCCACCGACAGCTCGAGGAAGCGCTCGAGGCGCGCCGAGGAGTGCTCGGGGCCCTGCCCCTCCATGCCGTGGGGGAGCAGGAGCACGAGGCCCGAGAGGCGCTTCCACTTGGCCTCGGAGGAGGAGAGGAACTGGTCGATGATCACCTGGGCGGCGTTGACGAAGTCGCCAAACTGCGCCTCCCAGAGGGTGAGGCCGTCGGGCATCTCCAGGCTGTAGCCGTACTCGAATCCGAGCACGCCCGCCTCGCTGAGCGGGCTGTCGCGCACCTCCACCACCCCCTGGCCGTCGCGCAGGTGGGCGAGCGGCGCGTAGGGTTGCCCGGTCTGGTAGTCGAAGAGCACCGCGTGCCGGTGGCTGAAAGTGCCGCGGCGGACGTCCTGGCCGCTCAGGCGGACGCGGACCCCCTGCCAGGCGAGCGTGCCGTAGGCGAGCGCCTCGCCCATGCCCCAGTCGACCGGACGGACGCCGGCGGCCATCTCGGCCCGGCCCTCCAGGATCTTCTTGAGCTTCGGGTGGACGTTGAAGCCCTGGGGGGTGGTGGCGAGCGCGCGGCCGACCTTGAGGAGCTCGTCCATGGGGACGGCGGTGACCGTCTCCACCGCGTCGATGGGGCCGCCGTGGTAGCGGCCAAGGGCGCCGAGCACGAGCGGGGGCCCGGGGGAGATGGCGAGGGCGGCCGAGGCCTCGTAGGCCTCCTCCAGCTTGTGCCGGACCTCGGCGGAGAGGGCCGAGACATCCTCCGCCGAGACCACCTTATTCGCCACCAGCGCCTCGGCGAGGACGGCCCTTAGGGTCGGCTTCTTGGCGATGGTCCGGTACATGACGGGCTGGGTGAAGGTCGGCTCGTCGCCCTCGTTGTGGCCGTACTTCCGGTAGCACCAGAGGTCGATGACGGTGTCGACGTGGAAGCGCTGGCGCAGGTCGACGGCGAGGAGCACCACCTGCGCCACCGCCTCCAGGTCCTCCCCGTTCACGTGGAACACCGGCACCTGCAGCATGCGGGCCACGTCGGTGGCGTAGTAGGTCGAGCGCGCGTCGCGGGGCGAGGTGGTGAAGCCTACCTGGTTGTTCACCACGACGTGCAGGGTCCCGCCGACAGTGTAGCCCTCGAGGAGCCCCAGGTTCAGGCACTCGGCGACGATGCCCTGTCCGGCGAAGGCCGCGTCGCCGTGGATGACGACCGGCAGGACGCCCGCGCGGGCCCGGTCCCGGTCGCGGTCCTGGCGGGCGCGCACCTTGCCCTGCACCACCGCGTCGATCCACTCGAGGTGGCTCGGGTTGAAGGCCAGGGAGAGCTTCACCGGAGCCCCCTCGCGGGTGGCGTGCTCCCCCTGGTAGCCGAGGTGGTACTTCACGTCGCCGCCGCCGCTCCCCACGATGGCCCGGTCGCGGAACTCGGCGAAGATCTCGCGCACCGGCTTGCCCACCACGTTGGCGAGCACGTTGAGGCGCCCGCGGTGCGCCATGCCGATGGCGACGTCCTTCACCCCGTGCCCCACCGCCCGGTCGATGACGAGCTCGAGCAGGGGCACGAGCCCCTCGGCGCCCTCGAGCGAAAACCGCTTCGCCCCGAGGAAGCGGGTGCCGACGAACTGCTCGAAGAGCTCGGCCTCGGTGAGCTTCCGGAGCATGAAGCGCTCGACGTCCGGGGTGAGGGTGATGTGGTTGCGCGTGCGCTCCATGCGCGCCTCGAGCCAGCGCCGCAGCTCCACGTCGTGGAGGTGAGCGAGCTCGACGCCCACCGTGCGGCAGTACGTATCCTTGAGGCGCTCGACGAGCTCGCCGAGCGTCCTCGCCCCCGCGCCGCCCGCGTCGTGGGTCACCTCTTCCTCGAGGTCGTCCCTCGACAGGCCGAAGGCTTCGAGCGCGATGCCGGCCCGGTCGCGCCGCTCGAGGCCGAGCGGGTCGAGGCTGGCGTAGAGGTGGCCCTGCTCCCGGTAGGCCTGGACCAGGCGGTCGACCTTGAACTGGAAGGCCTCGTGGCGCGCGCGGCCGGCGTCCTGGCCGGACGCCCCCCGCACCACCCGGCGGGCCGCGAACGGCCCCGGCGGGGCGGCCTCGACGCGGGGCAGGCCCTCGAAGTAGCTCCGCCAGGTCGGGTCCACCGACCGCGGGTCCCGGAGGTAGTCGAAGTAGAGCTCCTCCACGAACCCGAGGTTCGCGAAGTTCGGCCCCTCGGCCGTGAGGCTGGCGGTCGCCATGGCCGACAATCTAACCGTCGACCTGTCCGAGGCCCGCGAAAACGGCTACCTTCGGGCTCCATGGCGCAGGCCCTGGTCCTTCTCCCGGGCGAGGCCGGGCAGGGCGCGGCGCACCTCCCCTGGTGGTCGTCGAGCCTCCCCGCGCCCGCCCGGGCCGCGAGGGTGGGCGACGACACCCGGGCCGCGGTCGCCCTCGGACGGGCGAGGGCCGGCGAGGGGCTCGCCTTCTTCGGGGACTGGCACGGCGCGCGACAGCTCCTCGCCGCCATGGGCCGCCGGCTCGACCCGGCCCGGCCGCGCCGGCCCGGGCTCGCCGAGCTGTTCCTGGCCGAGCGCGAGACGAGGCGCACCGAGCGCGAGGTACTCTCGCGCCTCGCCGTGCCGGTCGGGCCGGGCTGGCGGAGCCCGCTCCGCCGGGCTCCGGCGCTCGAGGCGCCGCTCGGCGAGGCCTTCGGCGATGCTCCGACCGGGCCCGCCCTCATGCCCCTGCGCGAGATCCTGGGGGCCATCGGCGCGCACGAGTGGCGCCGCCGCGGCGTGCCCGTCCCCGCGCTCGGCGGCCGGGTGCACCCGTACTACGGCGTCTTCGCGCCCGTGCGGGGCGAGTACGTGGAGCTCTTCCAGAAGGTGCTCCTCGCCCGCCGCCCCGCCTTCCCCGACGGCTTCCTCGCCTTCGACGTCGGGACCGGCACCGGCGTCCTCGCCCTCTTGCTCGCGCGGCAGGGCGCCCGGGTGGTGGGGACGGACCAGGACCCCCGCGCGGTCCTTTGCGCCCGGGACAACGCGGCGCGCTTCGGGGTGGAGCGGCAGGTGGAGGTCCTG
>DATJVF010000110.1:0-4151 GCA_035501995.1 Anaeromyxobacteraceae bacterium | reverse complement strand
CCGGCGCGCGGTCGCGCAGCCTCGCGAGCCCGGGGATCTTGAGGAGCTGCGCCCGCTCGTCGTCGGGCAGGCCCTCGAACCAGTCGGCGAGCGCGTCGGTGTCGTGGGTCCCGGTGGTGCCGAGCGAGACCGGGGGCCACTTGGCGGGGTCGCGGTAGACCGCCCCGTCCTTCTCCCAGCGCAGGACCCGGTAGCCCGGCACCTGCAGGCGCTTCAGCGAGGTGCGCACGAAGTCGGGGATCACCCCCAGGTCCTCGGCCACGATGCGCGCGCCCTGGGCGAGGAGGGCGAGCATCTTCTCGCCGTTCTTCACCTGGCTCGGCTCGTCGGGAGGGGTGAAGGCCCCGAGGAGCTTCTGCCCGGCCTCGCGGTAGTAGGTCCGGTACAGGCCGACCACGTGGTCGACCCGGTACAGGTCGTAGAGCGCGCCGGTGCGGCGGGCGCGCTCGTTCATCCAGGCGAACCCGCCCTTCGCCATCTGGTCCCAGCGGTAGACCGGCAGGCCCCAGTCCTGGCCGGTCTCGCTGTACTGGTCGGGGGGCACGCCCACCCGCGCGTCCAGGCGAAAGTCGAAGGGGCGCGACCAGACGTCGGCCGAGTCCCCGGCCACCATGAAGGGCAGATCGCCCATGAGCGCCACCCCGGCCTCGTGGCAGGCCCGGCGCGCCGCGTGCCACTGCAGGTCGAGCTGCCACTGCAGCCAGGTCTGGAAGAGGAGCTCCTCGGAGTGGCGGGCCCGCACGGCCGAGAGCGCGCCGGGATCGCGATCGCGCAAGGGGGCCTCCCACTCGGTCCAGGCCCGGCCGCCCCGCCCGTCGTGCAGGGTCACGAAGAGCGCGTAGTCGTCGAGCCAGCCCTCGTGCTCGCGGGCGTACTGCTCGAGCTGGCGGGCCCGCGCCGTGCGCCGTCTCCACTCCGAGTCCAAGAAGGCCTGGAAGGCGAGCCTGAGCGCCCGGGCCTTCAGGGCCCGGACCCGCTGCCAGGGGACGGCCGGGACGCTGCGCAGGGCCGCCAGCTCCTCGCTCTCCTCGGCCGAGAGCGCCTCCCGCCCACCCGCGGCCTGGAAGTCCTCCAGGGCGTCGACCGCTGCGTAGACCGGGTCGATCGCGAAGGCGGTCAGCGCCGAGTAGGGGCTCGACTGGCCGCGCGAGGCCTCGTGGACCGGGAGCACCTGGAGCACCGAGAAGCCCCCGGCCCGGGCCCAGCGCGCGAAGGAGACGAGGTCGGGGATCTCGCCGAGGCCCCAGCCGGTGGTGGAGCGGATGGAGAAGAGCGGGAGGAGACATCCAGCCTGTCGCATGGCGCGAAGAGTGCAGTGAGAGGTCGCCCCGAAACAAGGGGTATTTGCGGTGATAGACTCGCCCGCCGTGGCGCACGCCCGCGGCCGCTTCGCTCCCAGCCCGACCGGCCCCCTCCACCTCGGCAACGCGCGCACCGCGCTCCTCGCCTGGCTGGCCGCTCGCAAGGCCGGCTCCTCCTTCGTGCTGCGGGTGGAAGACCTCGACACCCCGCGGGTGAAGCCCGGCCTGGAGGCGCACCTCCTCGAGGAGCTGCGCTTTATCGGCCTCGACTGGGACGAGGGACCGGACGCCCCCGGCCCCTGCGGGCCCTACCGCCAGTCGGAGCGACGCGCCCTCTACCGCGAGGCCCTCGAGGCGCTGAAGGGCCTCGGCCTCGCCTATCCCTGCTTCTGCTCGCGGGCCGAGATCGCGGCGGCCCCCGGCGCGCCGCACGGCCCGGGCGACGACGGGCCCCGCTACCCAGGCACCTGCCGCGACCTCTCGCCGGCCGAGGTGTCCACCCGCGGGCAACGCCGCCCCCCGGCCTGGCGCTTCCGGGTCGGCGAGGGCGCGGTGGCCTTCGACGACCTGGTCCACGGCCGATGCGCCTTCGACGTGGCGGCCGAGGTGGGGGACTTCGTTTTGGCGCGCGCCGACGGGGTGGCCGCCTACCAGCTGGCGGTGGTGGTCGACGACGCCGCCATGGCCATCGAGGAGGTGGTGCGCGGGGACGACCTCCTCTCCTCCACCGCCCGCCAGCTCCTGCTCTACCGGGCGCTCGGGGCGCGCCCGCCCCGCTTCGCCCACGTCCCGCTGCTCGCCGGCCCCGACGGGACGCGCCTGTCGAAGCGCCACGGCGCGCTCTCGCTCGGCGAGCTCCGGGCGCGGGGGGCCGATCCGGCCGCGGTGACCGGGCTCCTCGCCTCCCTGTGCGGGCTCGCCTCTCCGGGAGTCCGCCTGCGCCCGGCCGACCTCCTCCCCGCCTTCGAGCTCGGTCGCCTGCGCCACCTCGCGAGCACGCTCGACCCGGCGAGGGTCGAGGCCCTCCTGGCCGAAAGGTCCCTGCCATGACCCTCCTGTGCGCCCCGACCGACCCGCGCTGGGTGGAGGTGGCCCTCCTGGACCTCGACCGCACGCTGTGCGATCACGCTCACTGCGAGAAGAAGGCCTGCGCCTCCGCCCTGAAGCTCATCGCCGACCACGCCGACGAGCCGGCGCTGGTGCGGGCCCTGGCCCGCCTGGCCCAGGAGGAGCAGCAGCACTTCCTCCAGGTGGTGACCGAGCTCTCGCGGCGCGGGGTGGTCCTCACCCCCGATCCCGGCGACCCTTACGCGCAGGCGCTCGTGAGGCTCGTGCGTTCCGGGGCGGAGCGGCTCCTCGACCGCCTGCTCGTCTCCGCGCTCATCGAGGCCCGCAGCGCCGAGCGCCTGGCCTTGCTCGGCGCGGCGCTCCCCGCGGGAGGCCTGAAGGAGCTCTACCAGAAGCTCGCCCGCTCGGAGGAGGGCCACGAGCGACTCTTCGTGGAGCTCGCCCGCGGCTTCGCCGGGGAGGCGCGGACGCAGACGCGCCTCGACGCCCTCGCCCGGGCCGAGAGCGCCCTCGTGGCCTCCCTGCCGCTCGCGCCGCGCATCCACTAGGGGCGCGGGCGAGGCGCCCCTCACGCGGGCGGCGCCGGGGCCGAGCGGGCCCTAAACCGGCTCGCCCAGGAGGGCCGCGGCGGTCTCCCGCAGGTAGCGGGCGGCGAGGGCGAGCGTCCGCTCGGGCTCGCCGTCGCCTCCGAGCGGCGGGGCCACTTCCATCACGTCGCCGCCCGCGAGCTTCACCTCGCGGCCGAGCCGCCGCACCAGGCCCCCCACGAACTCGGCGCCGAGGCCGCCCGGCTCGGGGGTCCCGGTGGCCCGGGCGAGGTCGGGGTCGGTCCCGTCGATGTCGTTCGAGAAGTAGACCGCCTGGGCGCCCGAGCGCCGAACGAGATCGACCACCAGGTCGGCGGCCCGCGCCGGATCGGCGCGCACCTCGTCGGCCCACAGCTGGCGCACGTCGAGGGTCGACTCCCAGTGGCTGCGGTCGTGACGGGAGGCGCGCAGGCCGACCTGGATGAGCCGTCCCCCGCGGCCGAGGAGCTCGTTCGCGTGGTACGACCAGGTCCCGAAGCAGTAGCGCACGCCGAGCCGCTCCGCGAGCAGGTCGGTGTGGGCGTCCACCTGCACCACGGCCAGCGCGGGCCTCACCGCGGCGAGGGCCTTCACCGCCGGCAGCGCGCACGAGTGATCGCCGCCGAGGACGAGGAGGCCCGCCCCGGGGCTCTCGGCGAGGAGCAGGGCCAAGGCGCGCTCGGCGATGGAGAGCGGCGAGACCGGGAGAGCGGCCCGGCTCACCGCCGGGAGGCCCGGGTAGAGGGCGGCCCGCGAGGCCTCCCGTTGCTCGAGCGAGAGCATGTCGTCGTGCAAGAGCTGGGGCACCACGAAGACGTCGCCCGCGTCGACGAGGCCCTTCTCGGCCGCGCGGAGGAAGAAGCCTGGGTCCTCGAGGACCAGCCTCTCCCGGATGGCCTGGGGGCCCATGTTGGCGCCGCGCAGGAAGCCGGCGCCCACGTCGGAGGGCACCCCGACCAAGAAGGCGCGGGCCCCCCTCGCCTGGGCGAGCGCCTCCTGCCAGCGCCGGGCGACGTCGTTCTCCGAGACGCCGCCGTAGATGCGCCGCTGCACGGCGAGCTGCTCCTCGCGCCCGGTGGAGACGACGTACAACCCCCCGCCGGCGGGGCGGAGGAGCAGGCGGAGCTCGTCCTGCGCTTGCACGGGTCGATCCCGAGGGGCGAAGGAAGCTAGGCCCTCGGCCCCCGCCCCCTGGGAGGCCAGGCGCGCACGAACT
>DATJVF010000109.1:0-2205 GCA_035501995.1 Anaeromyxobacteraceae bacterium | reverse complement strand
GAGGACCTCCCTCAGCGGCCGGCGCTCGCGAGCCGCCCGCCGGCTCGCTTCTTCCAGGAGCTCGTGTGCGGCCTTCTTGCCGAGAGCGGGCGCGAGGGCGAGGCTCACCGCGGCAGCCTTGATGGCGCCGCCGGTCACCTCGAGGTTACGAGCCATGCGTCCGGGATCGACCTCGAGCTTCTCCAGTACGTCCGCCATGTGGGCGAGGGCGCCGGCGGCCAGCCGGGCGATCTCCGGCAGGGTCTCCCATTCGGCGTGCCAGCCCCCGAGCCCGCGTTCGTGCTCCTGGACCATGGCCGAGAGCATGGTCGCGACGAGCCCGGGCACGCGCACCGCCGCCGCGAGCGCGACCGCCGAGCTCACCGGATTGCGCTTGTGGGGCATGGAGGACGACCCGCCCCGCCCCGGCTCCGCCGGCTCGAAGGCCTCGGCCACCTCGCTCTGCATGAGCAGGGACACGTCGCGGGCGATCTTCCCGAGCGTACCCACGAGCAGCCCCAGGGTGGTGGCGGCCTCCGCCACGCGGTCGCGCTCGGCGTGCCAGGGCAGGTCGGGGAGCGCCAGGGAGAGCTCCCTCGCGAGGGCGCTCGCCACCTCGAGGCCCTTCTCGCCGAAGGCCTCGAGCGTGCCGACGGCGCCGCCGAGCTCGACCGAGAGGAGGCGGGGTCGGACCTCGCGGAAGCGGTCGCGGTGGCGCTCGACCGCGCTCCACCACCCCCCCACCTTGAGGCCGAAGGTGATGGGCTGCGCCTGCTGGAGCCAGCTGCGCCCCGCGAGCGGCGTGCGCCGGTGGGCCTCGGCGAGGCGCCTCAGCGCGGCCGCGAGTCGGGCGAGGTCGACCTCGAGGAGATCGAAGGCCGCGCGCAGCTGCAGGACGAGCCCGGTGTCCATGGCGTCCTGGCTCGTCGCACCGAAGTGCACGAAGCGGGCGGCCTCCCCGTCCAGGCGGGCGACCTTGGCCGTGAGCGCGTTCACCACCGGGATGGCGGTGTTGCCGGAGAGGGCCGCGCCCCGGGCGAGCTCGGCGAGGTCGAAGAGCTCCGCCCGGCACTGGGAGGCGATGGGGGGGACGGCCGCATCGGGGATGACTCCCGCGCGCGCCTCGGCCCGCGCCAGGGCCGCCTCGAAGTCCAGGAGGCCCTGCAGGCGGGCGCGCTCGGAGAAGACCTCCCTCATGGGAGCGGTCGTGAAGAGCGCGTCGAGGAGACCCGGTTGGCCGGACGCGTTCATGGGGTGGCGGGGCTCCAGGCGAAGGGTTCAGGGGTCGAAGAAGACGGTCTCGTCCGCGCCTTGCAGGATGACGTTCCACTCGAGGGAAGAGGGACCCGACGCGCCCGGGCGCGCGACGAGGGTGGCGCGCCGGGACGGGTCGACGAGCTTCAGGATGGGGTCTTCCCCGTTGCTCGGCTCGCCGGGGAAGTACACCCGCGTTAAGAGGGGCCTCAGCAGGCCGCGCATGAAGATCGTCACCGCCAGGTGGGGGGCCTGCAGGGCGCCGTCTGGTCCGGGCACGCGCCCCGGCTTCACGGTCGTGAAGCGGAAGGCGCCGGCCGGGTCGGTGGGCACTCGCCCGAATCCCAGGAGGCCCGAGCTTGCGCGCTCCTTGTGGGGCTCGTCGGCGAGCGGGTACCGGCCGCTCGCGTCGGCCTGCCAGACCTCGACGAGCGCGTCGCTCACCGGCCGACCGTCGCCGTCGAGCACCCGGCCCGAGAGGACCACGCGTTCTCCGCGCGTTCCGGGGGGGACGACCTCGGACCGGGTGAGCCAGGCGAAGCCGATGCGGAGATAGGGCCCCACCGTCTGCGAGGCGGTCGGGTAGAGGCTCATCGCGAGTACTCCCTGGGCGTCTCGTCGCGCCCGCGCAGGACGATGTCGAAGCGGAAGCCCAGCGCGTACTCGGGCGTGGTGTGCTCCCAGTCGAGGGCGGCGATGAGCCGCCTGCGCGCCACCTCGTTGGCGGTGCTGTTGTAGATGGGGTCGTAGGGGAGCAGGGGATCGCCCGGGAAGTACATCTGGGTGACGAGGCGGGTCACGAGCGCCTGGCCGAAGAGCGAGAAGTGGATGTGGGCCGGGCGCCAGGCGTTGTAGTGATTCTTCCAGGGGTAGGCCCCCGGCTTGATGGTGAGGAACCGGTAGCGCCCCTCCGCGTCGGTGAGCGCACGGCCCGCGCCTGCGAAGTTCGGGTCGAGGGGAGCGTCGTGGTCG
>DATJVF010000108.1:0-3960 GCA_035501995.1 Anaeromyxobacteraceae bacterium | reverse complement strand
ACGTGGCGCTCGTCTCCTTCATCTTCCACCTTCACCCGGCCCTGCGGGGCGACGGCGCGCAGATGCTCCACCTCCTCAAGAACGCCGGCCTCATGGGTGGCCTGCTCGTGCTCGCGAGCCACGGCCCGGGCCCGTTCTCCGTCGATCGCGGCTGAGCGCGAGGGGCCCGCTCGGGAGCGGGTGGCGGGCGGCCCCCACCCGGTTACAAGAGAGGCGGCGGTGGCCCTCCTCGAAGCCCTGCGCGCGGTATGCGCCTTCGACCCTCCGGGCGCGTTGCCCGGCTGCGACCTCGACGAGCTCGCCCGGGTGCTCGACGCGCATGGCCTCGCCCCGCTCGCCTCCTACCAGCTCGAGAACCATCCCCTCGGCGCCGGGGTCCCGCGCGCGCTGCGCGAGCGGCTCCTCGCCGTCTACCAGGGGGTGGTGAACGACAACGTCTTCAAGCTCGTCACCTTGAAGGGCGCCCTGCGCGAGGTGGAGGTGCCGGCCATCCTCCTCGGCGGCGCCGCCTACGTCGACTGGCTCTACCCGCACCTCGCCTTCCGCCCGGTGGGCGACCTGCGCCTGTTCGTGCGGGGCGAGGACGGCGCCCGCTTCGCCTCGGGGCTCGCCAAGGCCGGCTTCGAGAAGGCCCGGCCCGGCCCGGGCGGTCACACCGCCACCCTCGACGACGGCCGCCTGACCCTGCGGATCCAGGAGGGCCTCGTGGAAGGGCGCGGCGACGATCACGGCCTGTTCGAGCGCAGGGAGCCCTTCCCGCCGCTCGGGCGGGCGGCCCACCGGCCGTCGGCCGAGGACGCCTTGCTCGTCACGGTGGCCGACCTGGCCCTCTGCGGCCTGCACGGGCCCCTCCTGTTGCTCCTCGACCTGCGCGAGCTCCTCGCGCTCCCCGAACTCGGCGAGAGGGCCCACCTGGAGGCGGTGCGGGCGCGCGCCCAGGCCGCCGGGCTCGAGCGGGCGCTCTACGGGGCGCTCGCGCTCGTCGCGCACTACTTCCCGCAGGCTTCCGAGCGCGCCCTGGCCCTCTCGCCGCCGCTCGGCCGCGCTGCGCGGCTGGCGGTGGAGGCGGTGGTGGAGAGCGCCCGCGATCCCGCGCGCCTGAGGCTCGTCCGCGGGGAGCAGGCCGCCGCCGAGCTCCTCGTCGGCCCCTGAGGGCGCGCTCCCGGCGGGGCCCCACGAGGAACTCCCGCGCCAGGACGGCCTCCTTCGAACTACACTCGCCCGCGGAGGCGGGCTGGGCCCTCGAGGGGCGCCCGGGCCTTCCTCCGGACCCGGGGCGCGAGAGAGGAGCTCTCGGGGCTCGCGCTCGGGACACCCTGCGGCCGGAGGAGACCATGGGCTCGTCCACGGTGGCCATCCTGAGGGTCCGCCCGGACCACATCCTCGAGGACGTCGATCGCCTGTGCGAGCTCGGCGGGGTGAGCGGTGCGCTCGAGGCCGGCGCCCCGACCATCCTGAAGGACAATCTCTCCTGGCACTTCCCCTTTCCGGCGGCCAACACCACCCCCTGGCAGCTCGAGGGGACGATCCTGGCGCTCCGGCGGCGCGGCTACGAGGAGCAGACCTGCGTCGCGAACCGGACCGTGGTCACCGACGCCTTCAAGGGGGAGGACCTGAACCACTACCGCGAGCTCTTGCGGCGGCACGGCGTCCCGGTGCGCTACAACTTCAAGCCCGAGGACATGGCCTGGGTCAGCTACCGGCCGCGGGCGCGCCTGAGGGCGCTCGACCGGGTGTTCCCGGACGGGATCCGGATCCCCGACTTCTTCCTCGGCAAGAACGTGGTCCACCTCCCCACCGTGAAGTGCCACATCTACACCACCACCACCGGGGCCATGAAGAACGCCTTCGGCGGGCTGCTCCACGAGCGGCGCCACTACTGCCACTCGGCGATCCACGAGACGCTCGTCGACCTGCTCGCCATCCAGAAGGAGATCCACCCCGGGCTGTTCGCGGTGATGGACGGCACCACCGCCGGCGACGGTCCCGGGCCGCGCACCATGCGCCCGGTGGTGAAGGACGTCATGCTGGCCTCGGGGGACCAGGTGGCCATCGACGCGGTGGCGGCCCGCATGATGGGCTTCGACCCGCTCGCCATCCCCTACCTGCGCATGGCGGAGGAGGACGGGCTGGGGGTGGCCGACCCGCGCCGGATCGCGCTCGCCGGGGACGTCGCGCTGGCCGAAGAGCGCTGGGGGTTCGAGGTCGGCGACAACGGCGCCTCGCTCGTCGGGGACCTCGTGTGGTTCGGACCCTTGCGCCCGCTCGAGAAGCTCTGCTTCCGCACCCCGCTCGTGAAGCTCTTCGTCCTCGGGAGCGAAATCTACCACGACCTCTACCGGTGGCCGGCCCGGGACCGGGCCACCTTCCTCGCCTGGCAGCGCGGCACCGCCTGGGGCCGGCTCTTCGAGGCCTACGGCCGGGGCGAGATCCTGGCCCCGGCCGCGGCGGCGGGCGGGCGGGGGCGCGGGGGGGAAGCCCCGCCGGCCGGGTGAGCCCCGGGGGCCCGCTACGCCGAGGGCGTCTTTCCCCTCGAGAGCATGAGGATGATGCTCGCGAGCTCGCTCGTGACGAGGTCGAGCCGCCGCGCCACCAAGAGCTCCTCGATGACCGCCAGGCGCTGCACCGGCTCGCTCACCACCGCCGACGCCACCACGTCGGCGAGCAGGGAGGGCGAGGCGATGGTGGCGGCGAGCTCGACGAGCCTCGGCACGCCCGACTCGGGCGGGAGGACCTCGGCGAGCGCGCGGGCGCAGGCCTCCAGGGCGGCCCGCTCCCGGACGAGCCCCGCCGCGCCGCCCGGCGGGTAGACGTCGTCCAGCACCTCGACCCTGAACTCGCGGTAGGCCTTGGCGGTGGAGAGCTCGCTCGCGAGCCGCACCCGCGCCACCCCGCGCAGCACGATGGAGAAGCGGCCGTCCGGGTGGCGCTCCACCTCCTCGAGGAAGCCGGCCCCGGCGATGGGGTGCAGCGGCGGCCTCAGCTGCGAGGCGCCCTCGGCCGAGACCAGGGTGGGCACGGCGAGGAGCCGGTCCCCCTTCTGCGCGTCGGCGACGAGGGCGCGGTAGCGCGGCTCGAAGACGTGGAACGGCGTGGCGGTCCCGGGGAGGACCACCACGGCAGGGAGGGGAAAGACCTTGAGGGCGCGGCCTGCGCCTTCGAGCCGCGCCCTGAATTCGTCGAGGCCGGGTAGGTGGGCCTCGCTCACGCCGCTACCCGTGGGCGGCCTTCACCGGAGGGACGCTCTCGGCCTTGGCGGCGACCCCGATGCGCATGCCGTAGAAGCTGCGCCGCACGAAGAAGAGGGCCACCAGGAAGAAGACCACGAACAGGAAGACGCGCCAGGATCTCGACAGGTCGAGGGCCAGCGACACGGCCAACAGGCCGAAGAGGGTGGTGAACTTGATGACCGGGTTCAGGGCCACCGAGGAGGTGTCCTTGAAGGGGTCGCCGACGGTGTCGCCCACCACGGTGGCGGCGTGCAGCTCGGTCCCCTTGGCGCGCAGCTCCGTCTCCACGATCTTCTTGGCGTTGTCCCAGGCGGCGCCGGCGTTGGCCATGAAGATGGCCTGGAAGAGGCCGAAGATGGCGATGGAGATGAGGTAGCCGATGAAGAAGAACTCGTCGAGGAAGGAGAAGGCGAGGGTGGCGCAGAAGATGGTGACGAAGATGTTGAACATGCCCTTCTGCGCGTACTGGGTGCAGATCTCCACCACCTTCTTCGAGTCCTCCACCGAGGCCTTCACCACCCCCTCGAGCCGGATGTTCTTCTTGATGAACTCCACCGCCCGGTAGGCGCCGGTGGAGACGGCCTGGGTGGCCGCGCCGGTGAACCAGTAGATGACCGCGCCGCCCAGGATGAGGCCGAGCAGGAAGACCGGGTTCAGGATGGAGAGCTTGTCGAGGTTCGCCGTGAGGCCGTGGGTGAGCACCACCACGATGGAGAAGATCATGGTGGTG
>DATJVF010000107.1:0-2991 GCA_035501995.1 Anaeromyxobacteraceae bacterium | reverse complement strand
GGCGCCCGCCGGCGTGGCCGTTCACATGGGCTCGAGCTTCACCTGCACCATGAGGTCGCTCGCCAACCGCTCGAGCCGCGCCCTGAGCGCGCCGGGGTCGGTGGAGGCCGGGACGAGGACCTTGGCGTGGGAGCGGAAGAGGAGCTCCCCGGACATGGGCGCGGTGGTGCGGTCGGTCTCGAGCTCCTCGATGTTCACCCCGAAGGCGAGGAGCGCCCGCGAGATCTCGCGCACGATGCCGGGCCGGTCGAGGCCGACGAGGTCCAGGACCAAGAGCCGCCGCTCGGGCGCCGACGGCCCGGGCAGGGTCCGCTCGGCCACGATCTTGAGCTCCTTGCGCTCGAGGCGCGCGAGGTCGGCGAGCAGGTCCGCCACCCGGCCGTCGGCCACCTCCAGGCTGAGGATGCCGGCGAACTGGCCGCCGAGGTGCGCCATCCGGCTCTCGAGCCAGTTGCCGCCGTGAGCGGCGATGGGCTCGGCGAGCGCCTCGACGATGCCGGGCCGATCGGGCCCGATGAGGGTGAGGACGATGTTGGCCATGCGATGGACCCTTCCGAGTTCGGGCGCGCCCTGCCTGGCGCCTCTCCCCCACTCTACGTCAGACCGGCGGTCGCGCCAGAGGCCCGAGCGAGGAGGGCGCGCGGCCTCCAGGGCGGCCGGCCGGCCCTCGCCCCTCAGAGGAACCCGCGGGCGGGGAAGAGGAGCACCTCCTCGATGGACCTCGCGCCGAGGAACAGCATGAGCAGGCGGTCGACGCCGACCGCCACCCCGGCCGCCTCGGGCATGCGCGGCAGCGCCGCGAGGAAGCGCTCGTCGAGGGGGTAGGCCGGCCGGCCGAGGCGCACCCTCTGGGCGCGCTCCTCCTCGAGGCGACGGCGCTGCTCGACGGCGTCCGTGAGCTCCGAGAAGCCGTTCGCGAGCTCGAGCCCGCCGGCGTAGAGCTCGAAGCGCTCGGCGAAGCGCGGGTCCTCGGGCTTCTGGCGCGCGAGCGCCGCCATCGAGCTCGGCCAGTCGACGACGAAGGTGGGCCGCCCGACGCCGAGGGTGGGCTCGATCCTCTCCAGGAAGACCCGGAAGAGGAGGTCGTCGAAGCGGTCGCCCGGGCGCCCTTGGTCGAGGCCGCCCCGGGCGAGCGCCGAGCGCAGGCGCTCCACGTCGTCCTCGCAGGCGGCGAGGTCCACCCCCGCCCGCTCCTCGAAGGCGCGCGCCATGGTGAGGCGCTCGAAGGGCGGCTCGAAGCGGAGGGTCCCCCCGCCGACCGGGACGTCGGTCCCGCCCAGCAGGGAGCGCGCACACGTTGCGCAGAGCTCCTCCAGCTCCACCATCAGGCCCTGGTAGTCGAGGCCCGCGCGGTAGAACTCGAGCAGCGTGAACTCGGGGTTGTGGGTCGCCGAGAGCTCGCCGTTGCGGAAGACCCGGGCGAGCTGGAAGATGCGGGGGAACCCGTCGGCCAGGAGGCGCTTCATGGCGTACTCGGGGCTCGTGTGGAGCCACAGGCGCCTCTCGCCGCCGCCCTCCGCCCGGAAGGGCGCCAGGAAGGCGTCGATGTGGGGCTCCATCCCCGGCGCCGGGACGAGGCACGGCGTCTCCACCTCCTCGTACCCGCGCGCGCCGAGGAACTCCCGCATGGTTCCCTGCAGCCAGGCCCGTGCCCGCCCGGCCTCTCTTCGATCGATCATCCCTCGAGCTTACCGTCGCCCGCGCGTCTCGGGCTAACATGGCCCCGTGCTCCGCCCGTGCCCCCCGCTCGCCCTCCTCCTCGCCGCCCTGGCGGGCCTCGCCTGCGCGCACCGCCCCGGCCCGCCGCTCGCGCCCCCCGCCCCGCCGGTCGAGGTGGCCCCGGCCCCGCCGGCGCCCCCGCCCGAGGTGCCGGCCGGCCCGACCCCGGAGGAGCGCGCAGCGCGCCTCGCCGCGGTGCGCTCGGGCGTCGACGCTCTACTCGCCGTTCAGGCCCGGCTGGTCTGGGCGAGCTGGACGCGCGGCCAGGCGCCCGATTTCGGGCCGAGCGAGAGGGCCCACGAGGAGCTCTTCTCGACGGAGACCATCGCCTTCGTCGGCGCGGAGCGGGAGGGGACCGAGGGCGACGACCACCGCGCCCTCTCGCTCCTCCACGCCTTCCTGGTCGGCGAGCACCTCTCCCGCGCCGCGCCGGCCCAGGAAGGTGCCGCCGAGGACGCCCTCAGCTGGGACGGCCAGCTCCAGCCCGCCTGGCGCATCCCCTCCCTCCTCGCCGCCGAACCCGACCCGGCCCGGCGCGCCGCGCTGGAGCGGGCCTGGGCCGCTGCCGAGCGGCGTGGGGCGCCCGCCCGCATCGCGCGCTGGCAGGCCATCGCCCTCTCGGCGAAGGAGCTCGGCTACCCGTCCCTGCTCGACCTCGCGGCCGAGCTCCGCGGCCTCGAGGTGGACCGGCTCTCCGCCCTGGCCGAGAAGCTCCTCGCCTCGACCGACGCCGCCTACCGCGGGCTCCTCGGCGCCCAGGCCAAGGTCGAGCTCGGGCGGGAGCTCTCCGACCTGCGCGGCCGCGACCTGCCGAGGCTCTGGCGGAGCAGCGAGGATGCCCGGGCCTTCCCCTCCGGGGGGGCCACCGCCGACGTGAACGAGACCCTGAGCGCGCTCGGGCTCGAGCTGCCGGGGGCGCCGGCCGTGCTGCTCGACTTCGAGCCCCGGCCCGGAAAGGACCCGCGCCCGCTGACCGTCCCGGTGGAGGTCCCCGGCAACGTCCGCGTCTCCTACGCGCCCCGGGGCGGCATCGCCGAGGTGCGGGCGCTCCTCCACGAGGTGGGGGTGGCCGACTACTACGCCCGCATCACCACCCCGGTGCTGGAGTTCCGGCGGCTGGGGGCGGTCACCGCCGAGGCCTGGGCCGACCTCTTCGAGGACCTGGCCTACGACCCGGCCTGGCTCGCCGAGCGCACCGGGCTCGCCGAGAGCCACGTCGCCGCGCTGGTCCGCTCCGGCGCGGCCCAGCGCCTGCACCGCGCGCGCACGCTC
>DATJVF010000106.1:0-2124 GCA_035501995.1 Anaeromyxobacteraceae bacterium | reverse complement strand
CCGCACCGCGCTCGACGTCTCCGCCCTGGCCTACCTGGGCGACGACCACAACGACCTCGGCCTCCTCGGCGCCGTCGGCGGGCCGGGCCTCACCGGCGCGCCGGCCGACGCGCTCCCCGCGGTGGCCTCGGCGGTCCACTTCCGCGCCCTGCGCCCGGGCGGCTCTGGCGCGTTCCGCGACTTCGTCGAGTGGCTACTGTCCCTGCGCGTAGGAGGTGCGACGTGAACGCGAAGCACCCGAGGGTCAAGTTCGGCCGGCGGTGGGTCGGCGTCGGCGAGCGCGTGCTCGTCATCGCCGAGATCGGGATCAACCACAACGGGGAGCTCGACCTGGCCAGGCGCCTCATCGACGGTGCCCACGCGGCGGGCGCCGACGCGGTCAAGTTCCAGAAGCGCACGCCGGAGCTGTGCGTCCCGCGCGAGCAATGGCACCTCGTGCGCGACACCCCCTGGGGCCGGATGACCTACATCGATTACCGGCACCGCATGGAGTTCGGGACCCGGGAGTTCGAGGCCATCGACCGCCACTGCCGCGCCCTCGACCTCCCCTGGTTCGCCTCGGCCTGGGACGAGCCCTCGGTGCGCTTCCTGGAGGCCTTCGACCCGCCGGCCCACAAGGCCGCCTCGGCCTCGCTCACCGACCACGAGCTCCTGCTCGCCCTGCGGCGGACCGGAAGGCCCATCCTGCTCTCCACCGGCATGTCCACCATGGCCGAGGTGGAGGAGGCGGTCAGCGCGGTGGGCACGAGAGAGCTGCTCCTCGCCCACTCGGAGTCGACCTATCCCTGCCCGGCCGAGCAGCTCAACCTGCGCTGCCTCGCGACCCTGCGCGACCGGTTCCCCGGCGCCGTCATCGGCTACTCCGGCCACGAGCAGGGCCTCGCCACCACCTGCGCCGCGGTGGCCCTGGGCGCCGCCCACGTGGAGCGCCACCTCACCCTCGACCGCTCCCTGTGGGGCTCCGATCACGCCGCCTCGCTTGACCTGCCCGCCTTCGCGCAGCTCGTGGCGGGCATCCGGGACGTCGAGGCGGCGCTCGGCGACGGCGTGAAGCGCGTCAGCGCCTCGGAGCTGCGCGCCATGGCGAAGCTCCGGCGCGTGCGCGGGGACCGGCCGGGCCTGGAGGTCCAGGCGGTGCCGGCGGCCATGCGCCTCGCCTGAAGATGCGGGGAGGGCCATGCGCCTCGACCTCCTCGCTCCGCTCCTGGTGACGGGGGCGGCCGCCGCCCTCGTCGGCCTCGAGCGCCGCTTCCCCTACCGGTCCGGGCAGAAGTTCTTCCGCCCCGGGTTCGTGACCGACCTCCTCCTCTACACCCTCGCCCAGAGCTGGGCCCTCGGGGTGGTCATCGCCTACCTGTGCGCGCGGCTCGACGCGCTGACCGGGCTCTCGCGGCTCCACCTCGTCTCCCGCTGGCCGTGGGGGCTGCAGCTCCTCTTCTTCTTCGTGGAGCACGACCTCTACATCTACCTGTTCCACCGCTGGCAGCACCACAACCGCTTCCTCTGGCGCATCCACGAGGCGCACCACTCGGTGAAGGACGTCGACTGGCTGGCCGGCGCGCGCTCGCACGCGCTCGAGATCCTGGTGAACCAGACCGTCGAGTTCGCCCCCATGGTGCTCCTCGGGGCTTCCCCGCTGGTGCCGCTCCTGAAGGGCGTCATCGACGCGGTGTGGGGGATGTGGATCCACTCCAACGTCGAGGTCCACACCGGGTGGCTGCAGAAGATCCTGAACGGCCCCGAGATGCACCGCTGGCACCACGCGGTCGAGATCAAGAAGGGGGGGGTGAACTTCGCCACCAAGCTCGCCCTGTGGGACTGGCTCTTCGGCACGGCCGCCCTCCCGCGGCGCAAGCCGCGCGGCTACGGGCTCGCCGACCCCGGCTACCCCGCGGGATGGCTCGGGCAGCACCTCCACGCCTTCCGGCCCTTTCCGCCCGCAGGCGGGCGACGAGGGAGGAGGGGAGGGCCGGCACGCCGCGGGGGGGCGTCCATCTTCCGGGCGGTGGCCACCCACCAGGCCCGGCGCCCTCTCGCCTGGCTCCTCCCCGTGCTGGCCCTCTCCGGCCTGGGCGGGTTCCTGGCTTCGAGGCTCGAGCTCGAGACCGAGTTCGAGCGCCTGCT
>DATJVF010000105.1:0-9221 GCA_035501995.1 Anaeromyxobacteraceae bacterium | reverse complement strand
GCCCGGGCACGGGCAGCCGCCTTCGGGCGGTGCCCGGCGCGCCCATCCGGCCGCGCCGGGCCTCAGGCGGGCGTGGTGGCGGTCCCGCGCTTGCGGGCGCGCTCGAGCTTGTAGCGGGTGTTCGGGTCGAGGGCCTTCTTGCGCAGCCGGATGCTCTTCGGCGTCACCTCGACGAGCTCGTCCTCGGCGATCCACTCGAGCGCCTGCTCGAGCGTGATCTCGCGCGGGGGGGTGAGCAGGATGTTGTCGTCGCGCCCGGCGGCGCGGATGTTGGTGAGCTTCTTCTCCTTGCAGATGTTGAAGTCGAGGTCGTTGTCGTGGGCGTGCTCGCCCACGATCATCCCGGTGTAGACCGGGTCGCCCGGCTTCACGAACAGGGCGCCCCGCTCCTGGCCGTAGAAGCAGGCGTAGGCCACCACCTCGCCCACCCGGTCGGAGACGATGGCGCCGGTCTGCCGCTTCTCGATCCGCCCCTGCCAGGGCTCGTAGCCGTCGAACTGCGAGGACATGATGCCCTCGCCGCGGGTGAGGGTGAGGAACTCGCTCCGAAAGCCGATGAGGCCGCGGGCCGGCACCCGGAACTGCAGGCGCGTCCGCCGCGAGCCGAGCGGCTGCATGTCCACCATGCGGCCCCGGCGCGGCCCGAGGTTCTGGGTGACCCCGCCCACCCCGTCCTCGGGGAGGTCGCAGACGAGCAGCTCCATCGGCTCGTGGATCTCGCCGTCCAGGGTCTTGAGGATGGGCTCGGGGTTCGAGACGGTGAGTTCGTACCCGTCGCGCCGCATGTTCTCCACGATGACGGCGAGCTGCAGCTCGCCGCGACCGACCACCTTGAAGGCGTCGGGCGTCTCGGTGTCCTCCACCCGGATCGAGACGTTGCGGTAGGCCTCCCGGTAGAGCCGCTCGCGCAGGTTGCGGCTCGTCACGTAGCGGCCCTCCCGGCCGGCGAACGGGCCGTCGTTGACCCGGAAGATCATGGACATGGTCGGCTCCTCCACGCTGATGCGGGGGAGCGGCACCGGGAAGGCCGGGTCGCTGAGCGTGTCGCCGATGCCGATCTCCGCGGCGCCGGCGATGCAGACGATCTCGCCCGGGCCGGCGTCCGGCACCTCCACCCGCCTCAGCCCGTCGAAGGCGTACAGGCGCACGATCTTGGCCGGCACCACCCGGCCCTCGTCGCGCAGGACGGCGATGGCGTCCCCCTCGTGGGCGACCCCGGAGGCGATGCGGCCGATGGCGAGGCGCCCGACGTAGTCGTCGTAGTCGAGGTTGTCGACCAGCATCTGCAGCCCTTCGCGCTCGCCGTGGGGCGGGGGCGGGATGTGGGCCAGGATGGCGTCGAAGAGCGGCTTCAGCGAGTCGGCCTTGAGCGCGTCTGCCACCGTGTGGGCGGCCCGCCCTTCCCGGGCCACGCAGTACAGGACCGGGAAGTCGATCTGGTGCTCGTTGGCGCCGAGGTCGATGTAGAGCGAGTAGACGAGGTCGAGGACCTCCTTGGCCCGGGCGTCCTGGCGGTCGATCTTGTTGATGACCAGCACCGAGGGCAGGCCCATGGCGAGGGCCTTCGAGAGGACGAAGCGGGTCTGGGGCAGGGGGCCCTCGGCGGCGTCCACGAGGAGTAAGACCCCGTCCACCAGGCGGAGGGCCCGCTCCACCTCGCCGCCGAAGTCGGCGTGCCCGGGGGTGTCGACGATGTTGATCTTCACCCCCTGCCAGGTGACGGCGGTGTTCTTGGCGAGGATGGTGATCCCCTTCTCGCGCTCGAGATCGTTCGAGTCCATGACCCGGTCGACCACCACCTCGTTCGACCGGAACACCCCCGCCTGCCGGAGCATGAAGTCGACGAGGGTGGTCTTCCCGTGGTCGACGTGGGCGACGATGGCGACGTTCCTGATCTTTTCTCGGGGGATCATGAGCTCGGGTTCGGGCAGTGAAAGGCCGGAAGGTATATGCCCGCTGGGCGGGCCTGGGCAACCGATATCGCTCGGGCGCTCCTCGGCCGGCACCTACATGAAGCCCATGCGCCGGGTCGCCGAGAGCAACCGGTTCGCCGGGTCGAGGACCCCCGTGTCGAGGCAACCCTGCAGCACCGCCAGCGCCTGGCGTTCGGGGAGCCCGGAGAGCCGGAGGAGGTCCCGGACCGACTTCGTGCCGTCGGCCTGCGCCACCATGGCCGCCTCGGGCGGCGAAAGGTCCAGCTCCCCCGCCGGGAGGGCGGGCTTCTGCCCCGGGACGAGCGCCAGCGAGGGCGGCAGCTCCTTGCGCAGGCTCTCGAGCACCGCGCCGCGCCGGAGCCCCTCGAGGATGAGCGGACCTACCCGCAGCTCGACCGGGACGATGGGGCGCCGTGCGCGCACACCCGGCGACACGCGGTAGCTCCCCTCGCGCCACGGGAAGGTGCTCCAGATGAGGTCGCGGACCTGGTCCCTCATGAGGCGGGCGCGGGCGGGCAGGTCGATGAGGCCGCGCGCGAGCAGGGCCTCGTTGAGCGGCATGCGGGGGCCGATCTCGGCCATGAGCCCGGCGAGCGCGCCCGGGGACAGGAGCCCTTCGCGCAGGCAGCGGGAGGCGAACCGCTCCGCGGGCTCGTTGGAGGCGGCGAAGACCGGGCCGCCCTCCTCGAGGAGGAGGAGCTTGCGGAGGCGACCGCGGCTCAGGGTCAGGGAGCCGGTGACCCCGGCGGCGTGGAGGGCCGCGAGCAGGCGCGTCACCCGCGTCACGGCGAGGTCGCCCTCCCTGAGCTCCGGGGGTGCGCGCGGGCCCGGCGAGAGGTTCCGCGGGGCCGCCGGCAGCGGCATCTCCAGCCCGCGCAGCAGCGGCCGGAGGGGGAGCCCGGGCGGCGTCTCGTCGAGGAGCGGTCGGGCCTCCGAGAAGATGAAGTTCTCGATGTCTTCGGGCTCCGCCGGCGAGGCGAGACCCCGAGCCCATTCCGGAAGGGGGCCGACCCCCGGACCGGAGGGGACAGGTGCACCTTCCGCGGGCGAGCCCGGGGCGAGCACGAGGTCGAGGCGGGCGAGGAGGGCCTCCGTCTCGAAGGGCTTCTCGAGGAAGCCGACAGCCCCGACCTCCCGTGCGGTGGCCGCGTAGCGCTCACCCTTCAGGACGCCCGAGACCACGAGGCACGGCACGCCGTGCTCGCGCAGCGCGAGGATCAGCGCGTCGCCGCCGACGTCGGGCAGGGGGAGGTCCACCACCGCCAGGGCCACTTCGGCGAGGCGCGGCTCGAGGAGCGCCTCCCGTCCGCTGGCGCAGGCGGCCGCAGCGCCTCCCCGGGCGGCGGCGGCGCCGGCCACCACGGTCGCCGTGGCCGCCTCGCCTCCGATGTAGAGGAGCAGCCTCCCGCCGAGGGTCACGGGAGCCGACTCTAACATGAGCCCCGACCCCCGACCGGGCAAAGCGCTGGCGCGCACGCGCGGTGTTGACTAGGCTCGGGAGCCGTGTCGCTGTCGTTCCACCACTTCGCCATCAGGTGCGCCGACCTCCCCGCTTGCGAGCGCTTCTACCGGGAGGTGCTGGGCCTGGAGGTGGTGCGGCGCTGGCCGCGCGAGGGGGGAGGGGACCGGAGCGTGTGGCTGGCGGTCGGCGACGGGTTCTTGGCCCTCGAGCGCCACGACGGCCCGGCCGAGGCCCTGCGCGACCCCGGCGGCGCCGCCTGGCGCGACGGGACGGGCGGGCTCCACCTCGTCGCCCTCCGCATCCGGCCCGCCGAGAGGAGCCTCTGGGAGGCGCGCCTCGAGGAGCGCGGGGTGCCCATCCTCCACCGTACCCGCTGGACCCTCTACCTGCGCGACCCCGAGGGGAACCGGATCGGGCTCTCGCACCACCCCGAGGACGCGCCATCGTGATCTTCGATCGCCGCCGGTACGGCCAGGACAACTACCTCTACCTGCTCGCCGAGGCGGGCGAGGCGGCGCTCGTCGATCCCGGCGATCCCGAGGTGGCGCTGGCGCTGGTGGCTGCCCACGGCGTCCGCCCCCGCCACGTGCTCCACACCCACGGTCACGCCGACCACACCGGGGGCACGGCCGAGGTGGTCCGCCGGCTCTCCGCCACCGTCTACGGCAGCTCTGCCGACGCGGCGCTCTACCGGCCCGACGTGGACCTCGCCGGCCACCGAGAGGTCGTCCTCGGGGGGCTGCGCATCCGCGTCCACGAGGTGCCGGGCCACACGCCCGGGTCGTTGCTCTTCGAGTGGGGCGGGGCGCTCCTCACCGGGGACACGCTGTTCTGGGGGGGGGCCGGCAACTGCCGTCACGGCGGCGACCCCGCCCGCCTCGCCGAGAGCTTCCTCGGCCCGATCGCCAAGCTCGACGACGCGCTCCTCGTGAACCCGGGCCACGACTACGCCGAGGCGAACCTGCCCTTCGCCCTCGACCTCGAGCCCTCCAACGCCGCCGCCCGCGAGCGGCTCCTTGCGGCGCGGGCGGCCCGCGACCGGGGGGAAGAACCTCGCGCGCCCACCCTGGGCGACGAGCGCCGCGCGAACCCCTTCCTGCGGGCGGAGGCCCTCCTCCCCGAGCTCGCCCGGCGCGGGGAGAAGTGCCGCGACGCCCGGGAGGCCCTGGTGGCCCTGCGGGGCCTGAGGGACCGGTGGCGGGGGACCGCGTGAGAGAGGGAGCGCGCTTCGCGGCCGAGTCGGCGCCCGAGAGCGCCCGGCGGTCCCTGCTCCTCGTCGCGGCGCTCGCCCTCGTCGCCCCGGGGCTCGCCCGTCCGGGCCCGCCCGGGGTGGACTGGGAGCGCCGGGTCGTGCACTGCACGGGGCTCGGTGCGCCGAGCCTCGCCGAGTCCGCCGGCAACGTGGCGGCCGCGCAGGCCAGGACCGCGCGCGAGGCGCGCCGCGAGGCCGAGAAGGCCTGCCTGGCCGCCCTCGGCACCCTGCTCGTGCGCAGCGGCGAGAGCGCGCAAGCGCTCCTCGACGGCGACGCGAAGCTCAGGGCCTCCGTCACCGAGATGGTCGCGCGGCTCGCCCGGACCGCCGTGCCCCGCTACTTCGCGGATGGCGGCAGCGGGGTCGACCTCGAGCTGCCGCTCGACGGCGAGCTCTCGGTCGCGCTCCTCGACGCGGCGCGGCCCTCTCCGCCCGGGGTGGTTGAGGTCAAGGAGGAGGCCCCGGACCCGGCCGAGCCCGCCGGGGTGCTGGTCGATGCCTCGGCGCTCGCCGTGTCGCCGGCCCTGGCGCCGCGGCTAGTCGACCCGGAGGGCCGCACCGTGTACGGCCCCTCCATGCTCGCGCCGCACGCCCGCGCGAGGGGCGGGGTCGCCTACGTGCGCGGAAGGCCCGCGTCGCTCGACGTTCTCAGGGGGCGGATCGGCGAGGCGCCGAGGGTGGTGCGAGCGCTGCGCGCGCAGGACGCCGATCTCGTCCTCTCCAAGGAGGACGCCCGGCGACTGCGGGGCGATCCGGCCTTCGCGGCCGGGCGGGTGGTGGTCGAGCTCGCCGCGGAGGCGCGGTGACGGGCGCGCCGAGTCCAGGGGCCGCGCGCCGGGCCGGCCACGGCGCTCGCGACCTCGAGGGGGGGCCATGCCGAGGGTGTTGACCCTACCGAACGCGCTCACGGCCTCGAGGTTCGTGCTCGCGCCCATCTTCCTCGTGCTGTACGCGCGCGGCGACACCGTGCGAGCGCTCGCGGCCTTCGCCGCTGCTGCGGCCACCGACGTCCTCGACGGCCTCACGGCGCGGGTGCTCGGCCAGTACTCCCGGCTCGGCGCCTTCCTCGATCCCATCGCCGACAAGTTCCTCGCCGCCTGCGCGCTCTTCGCGCTGTCCGCCCGCAACCGCTTGCCCCTCTGGCTGCCCCTCTTCGTGGTCTCGCGCGACGTCGCCCAGCTGCTCGGGGCGGCCGCGCTCCGGACCATCCGCCGCCGCATCCCGGTCGCCCCGACGCGCATCGGCAAGTACGCGACCTTCCTGCTCGCTGCCACCATCGTGCTCGCGCTGGCGTGGGAGCTGCTCGGTTGGCCGGCCAAGGACGTCGCCCCCTACCTGTCGGCGCTCGGGCTGGTAGCGGCCGAGTGCGTGGCGGTGAGCTTCATCCAGTACTTCCTGTTCTTCGTCCGGAGCGTGCGCCTCCCGCCCCCGTAGGGCGATGGAGGGGTTCGGTACGAGGACCGGTCGACCGGTTTTGCGATGGAGCGGTGGTGGGGCGGGCCGACGCCTGCATCGAGGGTGGCCCTAATCGTTGACAACCCCGGCGAGGCCCGAGTAAAAACGCTGCGCTCGAAGCGGCTTAGGCCCGTAGCTCAGTGGTAGAGCACTACCTTGACACGGTAGGGGTCGGTGGTTCAATCCCACTCGGGCCTACCAGTATACGAGGGGTTGGCGGAGACGCTGGCCCCTCTTCTTTTCATGCCCCGGGAGCCCTGGGGTGGCATTCGGGGTGGCGAACGGGCACGGCCACCGCTTCTACTCGGCGTCTTACCTCGCGCCTCGAGGTCAGGGCCTTGTCACCGCACGGACGCCATGCCGCTCGCCCGCGTCACGCCAGGCCTCGCTCGGCCTCCTACGCGCCTCGCCCAAGGGCGATCGGGGCCGAGGCCGGGATCCTGGGGTGGCCGCCCGTGCCCGCAGCCCGCGGGGTGGTGTGGGTGGTGCCCTTCTCCCAAGGTGATGGCATGGCAGGCGGCGCTCGGTTGGGACAGCCTGCCATGTGGAGGGACCTACCCATCGCGGCTGCGCCGCCGATCCGGATGACCATGTTCGGTGCGCTGTGCAGGATCGGGCGCTGCCGGGTCACGGGGCGCCACGCGCACGTCGGCGATAGCGTCTACGCCCTGGACGAGGGCGAAACCAGCCACTCCCTGGTGTGCTGGAAAGCGCCAGTGCCAGCCCCGCCCAGCGATCCTGAGCCCAGGCCTCTGCTCAGTTTTGAGTTGGTAGAATTCGAGGTCGACATCGAGCCGGTGACCGGCGGGAGTTAGAGTTCGACGCTCCCCTGGTTTGGACCCCACCGACCTCGCCGCATGGTGCCGCTCCCTCCAGGAGGAGCGAGAGTGAGTTCCTGGACCCACAACCGCTCAGCCGCCCGCGCCCCGACTCATGGCCGAGGTGGAGGCGCTCGGGGCTGAACTCGGGTCGGGCCAGGTCCCGGTCCTTGCGCCTGGTCGCGCGTTCAGGCATGGATGCCCTCATGAGCCGCCGCCGACCTTCTCACGCCCGAGCAGCTCGAGGAGATCAAGGGGCCGCCGAGCGGTCGCGACGCGGCGAGTTGCCGCCCACCCCGAGGTCGACCGCCGGGTCCGGGTCCATGCCGACCGTCCCCAAGCCGCCGGCGCGAGCCAAGCCGTCGCGAGGGACAAGGGTAGGGTCGAACAGATCCTGAGGGAACTCGACGCGTTTCAGGCCGCCAATGGCGGCAAAGCAAGCGATCCGGTCGTCCACCAGCTCGTGTCGGGTCTCTCGCAGCTCATCGACTGGATCCGGGAGGTCCTGCGCGGCTAAGCCACCTCTGAGAGCCCCCTTCTCGACCTCCTGCGCGCCTCGCCCTGAGGCGTCGGCGGGCATGTCCTCGCCGCCGGGCGAGGGTGGGGCTTAGGTCGTGGGACGGCCGCCTGCTCGCGACGTGACCCAGCTGAGGAGTCGGTGCGCGAGATGCAGCGCATCGCTTTCGTGCAGCTCGACCGTGACCACCTTGTCAGTGGTACGCACTGTGAGCATGAGTCGCCCGCTCTGTCTCGTCGTGTAAACGCCCGGCGCTAGCGTTCGGGCCTTGGACTTGGCTGACATGGCTGACATGGCTGCCCTCCCTCCCCGAGTATAGGACGAGCCCAGCCTGGCGAGCGCGCCCGGCGAGAGGCGCTACAAGCGTGGGGCCGCGCCCGCCGGATACCCTCGCCGGGCGGGGGAAGCTCAGCCGAGCGCGCGTGCAGGCCTGACCCGCGAGGGGGGCGTCAGTTCTCCGCGTCTACCGAGTCTCTTCGAGCAAACCACCAGGACATCCAAGACGGAGAGGCCATGGCTCGCAAGAACGAGAAGAAGTCCCCCCGCACCGGCTCCACGGACGCGCCCAAGATGCTCAGCGAAAGCGACCTGGTCACCGTCGTCGGGGGCCTCCAATTCACCTTCAGGCTCGTAGCGGTGAAGACCATCAGTTGGGCCCACGATGATTGAGCTCTTGCGCCTCAGCGGTTTCCGTCCGCTGTCTGCAACCATGCGTTAACCCCCCGTCAAGCGAATCGGATTTCTGACCCGGGAGGGGTCGGTGGTTCCACCGCACCCGGGCCCACCAGCGAACAAGGGGTTGGCGAGATCGCCGGCCCCTCCTTCCTTGCTCGACCTCGCCTCGGGGGACGGCGGATTGACAGCGCCCCGCGCCACCGAGGGTGCGGGCGGGGGTCCCCCGCGGAGCAGCGCGTGGACGGGCTGGAACGCGCCCGGACGGAGCGGGCAGGCCAGGGTGGCGGGCGTCGAGGCGCTCGGGCAGGGCCCGAGCCTCGTGCCGTCACGACCTTCCGCCCGTCCAGCGTCCGGACGTGGAGAAGCCGCGGGAGTGGAGGGCACGGGCGAGGTGTCGATCGACGTTCCAGCGGCAGCGCTTCGTGGCCGATCGCGTCAGTAGGACCACCTGATCGTGCTGTAGTTGAGCGAGATGCTTTCCTTCGGCAAGTCGCCGCCGGAACTCTTGGCCTTGGAGGTGCCGGCCCCCGCGACGGCCTTCAGTTCGGCATCGCTCATCGCTTCCAGCACGGCGTTGCGGCCGAGATCGAATGAACGACCGCGCGAGTTCTTCGGGTTCTTCATGGCGCTCTCCTCGTCCCGTCGACTTGCTAGACGAAGCAGGGCCGATGATCTGACGAGGTGACTGAAGGGCCGGCGAGCCCCGCTCGAGCGTGCCCGGGCGACACGAGCACAGGAGCGCCGCGAGTCCACCGAGGCCGTGCTCCTTCGCGGTACCGCGCGGAGTGGGATTACTCCCCGTCGGGCTCGGCGGCGGAATGGCTCGGATCAGCCTGTCCCATTCGAACTGCGAGGAACTCATCGGCGAGGGCGAAGGACTCGATGGCCAGCAGCCTCGCGTTGACCGATGGGTGCTCCCCGGCCGAAAGGCGCCCGGTGACGATGGCCTGAAAGAGGGCCGCCGCCAGTTCGTCTCGACTCGTCCACTCCGGTTCCGTTGTCATCGCGGTTCTCCCTTCCTTCCGGCTTTGCGGTGCCGCTCACCTCTTCGGGCGCCTTACCTGGGAGCTTGTCAAGGGCACCCGCGGGGCCCCGAGGAGGGGTGGTC
>DATJVF010000104.1:0-21183 GCA_035501995.1 Anaeromyxobacteraceae bacterium | reverse complement strand
CGCCCGCCCCCGCCCCCGCCCGCGCGCACCTCCAGGAGGTCGTAGGCGGCGAATCCCGCCGGCACCGCCAAGAGGAGGACGTCCGAGGCCACCTCGGCGAGGCCGGGATCTCCCCAGACGAGCGCCCGCCGCACGCTCGCGTCGAGGCCGGGCGGGTTGCACCACCGGCAGGCGACGGGCCCCAGGCTGCCGCTCCCGAACTCCGCCACCCCCACCGCGAGGAGGGCGGCGCCGGTGACGGCCCCGTCGACCGCCAGGGAGAGGCGCAGCCCCTCCGGCGCCTCGGCCGCCCTCCCGGTCGGAGCGAGCGCCAGGGCGGCCAGGGCGGCGAGGAGCCTCCACGGGCGGGGAGCGCTCCCTCGCCGGGCCGGCCGGCGCGGACCCGGGGAGCTCAAGGGCCCCGCCCCGGCGCGGCGGGCGCGCCCTTCGGGGACCCCCGCCGCACAGGGGGCCGGCGCGCCCGGCGGTGGACGGCGACCCTGAGCGCGATGGCGAGGACGAGGCCCGAGACCCACAGCACGAAGACGAGGCTGCTCACCCGGCGAGCCTACCGGAGCTCGCCTGCGCGGCGCTACAATCCCGCGCATGCGCTCCATCCGCCTCGAGGTCCGCACCCGCCGCGCGAGCGAGCTCTTCGAGCTCACCTCGCTCGTGCGGCAGGCGGTCCGCGAGGTCGGGCTGCGCGACGGCGCCGTCCTCGTCTACAGCCCCCACACCACCGCCGGGGTCACCATCCAGGAGAACGCCGATCCCGAGGTGGCTCGCGACCTGCTCCACGCCCTCGAGAACGCCTTCCCCGACGCGCCGCCGTGGGGGCGCTGGCAGCACGCCGAGGGGAACTCCCCCGCGCACGCCAAGACCGCCTTCACCGGATGCTCGCAGCTCGTCCCGGTCGAAAGCGGGGAGCTCGTGCTCGGGACCTGGCAGGGGGTGTTCCTGTGCGAGTTCGACGGGCCGCGCACGCGGGAGGTGGTGCTGCGGTTCCTCGCCGACGCGGCATGAGGCCCGCCTGTCGCCGGGAGGGCGTGCTCCTCGCGCTCCTCCTCGCCTGCGCGGCCCCGGGGGAGGAGCGCCGCCCGCCGCCGGAGGAGGTGACCTTCCTCGAGCCCGAGGTCCTCCTCGGCGAGCCCGGGGGCGAGAAGCTCGTCGACCTCGGCGCGGAGGAGCTCTACGCGCAGGGCGAGGCCGCGAGCGCGGACGGCGACCTCGCGCTCGCGGCCACCGCCTTCGCCGCCTGCGCCCACCGCTTCCCCGCCTCCCCGCGCGCCTGCGAGGCGCTTCGGCGCGCCGGGCTCGCCGCCCGCGCGCTCGGGCTGGAGGAGCGCGCGCTCGGCCTCTACCGGGAGCTCTACCAGGAGGAAGGCTGCGCGGTCCCGGAGGGCCGCCTCCTCGCGGCCGAGGCGCTCGTGGCGCTCGGGCGACGCGGCGAGGCCCGCAGGCTCCTCTCCGAGCTCGCGGACCTCTCGGCCGACGAGCCGGAGCGGCGGCTCGCTGCCCTCACCGAGCGAGGCGTCCTCGAGTTCGAGGACGGCGAGAGCGAGATCGCCGAGCGCTCGCTCGAGCTCGCCCTGGCAGCCTTGCCCCCGCCGGAGGATCCCCCCGGGCGCCCCCCGCCGGCGGCGGGCCGGGCGCGCTTCTACCTCGCCGAGGTGGCGCGCCGGCGCTTCCTCGCGGAGACCCTCGACACGCGCCTCGACCGCACCGCGCTCGGGCAGGCGCTCGAGGCCAAGGCCGATCGGCTACTGCTCGCCCAGGCGCGCTACCTCGAGGCGGCCCGCTCGGGCGAGCCGGGCCAGAGGGTGGCGGCCCTGGCCCGCATCGGGGAGCTCTACGAGTCGTTCTACCGGGAGCTCGTCGACGCCCCGCTCCCGGAGGGCCTCGCGGGCGGGGAGGCGCGGGCCTACCGCGCCCTCCTCGGCGAGCGGGTGCGGGTGCTCCTTGAGAAGGCCGCGCAGGCCTACGAGGAGACGGTGGAGGCCGCGCGCCACGCCGGGGTGGAGGAGAGCCCGTTCGCCTCGGCCGCGGCCGGGGCGCTCGCCCGGATCGAGCGCGCCCTCGCCAGGGACGAGGCCCTCCCTCCGCCGGCGCCCTAGCGACCCCTCGCCCCTCACATCACAGGCCGCGCAGGGGGTCGCCGTACATGGCGTCGAGGATGGCGCGGTAGCGCTCCTCGATCACCTTGCGCTTCAGCTTGTGGCTGGGGGTCATCTCGCCGGCGGCCTCGCTGAACTCGCGGGGCAAGAGGGTGAAGCGCTTCAGGAGCGCGAAGGGCGGCAGGCCCGTGTTGAGCGCGTCCACCGCCCGCTGGATCTCCGCCCGCAGGGTGGGCTGCCCGACGAGCTCCTCGAGCGGGCGACCCTCGAGGCCGTGGGCGGCGGCGAAGCTCGCGAGCGCCTCCTGGTCGAGGGTGACGAGGGCACTCACGAAGGTGCGCCGGTCGCCGTGTACCAGCACCTGGGAGACGAGCGGCGAGAGTGCCTTCAGCCGGCCCTCCAGCTCCTGGGGGGCCACGTACTTGCCGCCGGAGGTCTTGATAAGGTCCTTCTTGCGGTCGGTGATGGTGAGGTAGCCGCGGTCGTCGAGCTCGCCCACGTCGCCGGTGTGCAGCCAATCCCCCTCGAGCGCCTCGGCGGTGGCCGCCGGCTGGTCGTGATAGGCCCGCATGATCCAGCGCCCGCGCATGAGCACCTCGCCGTCCTCGGCGAGGCTCACCTCGATCCCGGGCAGCGCCGGGCCGACCGTGCCGGGCCTGGGCGCCCAGGGCAGGTTCACGTGGGTGGCGGCGGCCGACTCGGTGAGCCCGTAGCCCTCGAGCACCGGCAGGCCGGCGGCCTCGAAGAGCTCGATGACCTCCACCGAGAGCGGTGCGCTGCCGGAGACGAAGAACTGCAGGCGGCCCCCGAAGGGCTCGCGGACCTTGCGGAGGACCAGGCGATCGGCGAGGGCGTGGGCGAGGGCCAGGAGGGGACCCGGGGACCGCCCCTCGCGCCGCGCGCCGGCCCGGCGGCGCCCGACCCGCAGGGCCCAGCGGAAGAGGGCGAAGCGGACCTTCCCGGACTGGCGGGCGCGCTGCAGGATCCGGTTGTAGGCCTTCTCGAGCACGCGGGGGACCGCGCACATGAAGGTGGGCCGCACCACCCGCAGGTTCTCGACGATCTTCTCGATGCGCCCGTCGACCACGGTGGGGAAGCCGATGCGCAGCTGGGCGGTGCCGATCATCTTCCCGAAGACGTGCGAGAGGGGGAGCCAGAAGTACTGCAGCGCGTCCTCGTGGTTCAGGATCCCGGCCCGGTCGACCGCCTCGGCCTGCGCCACCCAGCCCTGGTGCAAGAGCTCCACGCCCTTGGGGCGCCCGGTGGTCCCCGAGGTGTAGACCAGGGTGGCGAGCGCGTCCGGGCGGACCGCCCGCACCGTGGCCTCGAACAGGCCGGGGTACCGCGCCTCGTGCGCCTCGCCGAGCGCCCGGAGCGCGTCGAGGGTCATGACCCACTCGTCGGACCTCCCGCCCCCGGCCTCGCGCAGCAGGATCACCTTGCGGAGGAGCGGCAGCTCGTCGCGGCGGGCGCGCAGCTTCTCGAGCTGCTCGAGGTCCTCGACGAAGGCGTAGGCGCTCTGTGAGTCGGAGAGCGTGTAGACGCAGTCGTCGGCGGTGCTCGAGGGATAGATGGTGGTGGTGGCCCCGCCGGCGCAGAGGATCGCGAAGTCGGCCAGGATCCACTCGATGCAGGTGCCGGAGAGGATCGAGCAGCGCTCCTCCCCGGCCAGGCCGAGCGCGCGCAGCCCGCAGGCGAGGGCCCGCACCCGCTTCTCGGTCTCGCGCCAGCAGAGGCTCGTCCAGCCCCGGTCGCCCACGTGGCGGAAGGCCTCCGCGTCGGGCGTCCTCGCCACCCGCTCGCAGAACAGCGCCGGGACGGTGGACGCGTTGGATTCGACCAAGGTGTCGCCTCTCGAGATGGGAAATCCGGGCCAGATGGTAGCCCATGGCCGCCCTGGCGGGTCTTTTCCTGACCGGGGGCCGATCGGACTCCATCCGCTCGAAAGGGATCTCGTCCGCCATACCGGAGAGCCCTGGCGGCGGCCCCGGGGCCCTCGCCGGCCCCGGCGCGCGCCCCTGGCGGCGAGGGCGACTCGCCCGGAAGTGCGGACCCTTCCGAGAGCACGGGCGCCCCATCCCTAGCGGGTGCGGCGGCCCTCCGCCGGGGCGCCGGGCGCCGGCCCAATCCGTCGCGCCGAGGGGCGCCCGCGGGGGCCGCCCTCCGGGTCGCTTGATCCGCTTGACAGGACGTCCGTCCAATTTCTAGGATGAAGTTTCTTTTCGACCACCAGACCATCCCGAGGGCGGCCGGCGGGCGCGAGGCTTCGCCGCAGGTCCTCATCACGAAAGGACGAGGAACGCATCCATGGCCCTTCCCCCGACCCGCAAGCCGCGCTTCGAGACGCTCCAGGTGCACGCCGGCCAGGAGCCCGCCCCCGGCACCAACGCCCGGGCGGTGCCCATCTACCAGACCACCTCCTACACCTTCAACTCGGCCGAGCACGGCGCCCGCCTCTTCGCCCTCCAGGAGTTCGGCAACATCTACACCCGGATCATGAACCCCACCTCGGACGTGTTCGAGAAGCGCATGGCCGCGCTCGAGGGTGGGGTGGCCGCGCTCGCGACCGCCTCCGGCCAGGCGGCCCAGTTCCTGACCCTCACCAACATCGCCCAGGCCGGCGATAACATCGTCTCGACGAGCCTGCTCTACGGCGGCACCTACAACCAGTTCAAGGTGAGCCTGCCCCGCCTCGGGATCGGCGTGAAGTTCGTGCCCGGCGACGCCCTCGACGACTACCGCAAGGCCATCGACGGCCAGACCAAGGCCATCTACGTCGAGTCGATCGGGAACCCGGCCGGCAACGTCCCGGACTTCGAGGCGCTCGCCAAGCTCGCCCACGAGCACCGCATTCCCTTCATCGTCGACAACACCTTCGGCATGGCCGGCTTCCTCGTCAGGCCCATCGAGCACGGCGCCGACGTGGTGGTCCAGTCGGCCACCAAGTGGATCGGCGGCCATGGCACCTCGATCGGCGGCGTCATCGTCGACGCCGGCCAGTTCGACTGGGGCGCCTCGGGCAAGTTCCCCTTCTTCACCGAGCCCTCACCCGGCTACCACGGCATGGTCTTCAACGACGTCTTCGGGCCCAAGGGACCCTTCGGGAACATCCAGTTCATCATCCGCGCCCGGGTGGAGGGCCTGCGCGACTTCGGTCCGGCCCTCTCGCCGTTCAACTCGTTCCTCCTCCTGCAGGGCCTCGAGACCCTGTCCCTGCGCGGGCAGCGCCACGTCGACAACGCCCTGGCGCTGGCCCGCTGGCTCAAGACCCAGCCCCAGGTGGCCTGGGTCAACTACACCGGGCTCGAGGAGCACCCCTTCCACCAGCGCGCCCGCAAGTACCTCAAGAACGGCTTCGGGGCGGTCTTCACCTTCGGGATCAAGGGCGGCTTCGAGGCCGGCAAGAAGTTCATCAACGCCGTCAAGCTCGCCAGTAACCTCGCCAACGTCGGCGACGCGAAGACGCTCGTCATCCACCCCGCCTCCACCACCCACCAGCAGCTCGACGAGGCCGAGCAGCGCGCCTCCGGCGTGACCCCGGACCAGGTGCGCATCTCGGCCGGCATCGAGCACATCGAGGACATCAAGGAGGACTTCGCGGAGGCCTTCGCGGAGGCCAGGTGACCGCGCGCCTCCGACGGGAAGCGCCCGGCCCGGGCCGTCCTCTCTCCTAGAGGGCGCTCTCCTCGAAGAGCGAGGTCGCGAGGTAGCGCTCCCCGCTGTCGGGCAGGACCACCGCCACGAGCTGGCCCTCGCTCTCGCGGCGGCGCGCCACCTAGAGCGCCGCCACGAGAGACCCCCGCCGCTCGGGCCGGCGAGGATCCCCTCCTCGCGGCACGGGCGCCGCGCCGCCTCGCCGGCCTGCTGGGGAGATCACCTCTTCGAGGAGCTCCTGGCGCAGCACCTTGGGCACGAAGCCCACCCCCCAGCCCTGGATCCGGGTCGGCCCGGGCCTCCCGAGAGCACCCGCGAGTCCGCGGGCTCGGCGGCCACGGTGCGGACGGTGGGCTTGCGGGCCTTCAGCACCTCGGCCACCCCGGTGATGGTGCCACCCGTCCCCACCCCGGCCACGAAGACGTCCACCACCCCGTCGGTGTCGGCCCAGATCTCCTCGGCGGTGGTGCGGCGGTGGAGCTCGGGGTTGGCCGGGTTGTCGAACTGCTGCAGCAGGAGGTAGCGCGGATCTTCCCGCGCGAGCGCGTGGGCCCGGGCGTTGGCCCCCTTCATCCCCTCCGCGCCCGGGGTGAGGTTGAGCCCGGCCCCGAGGGCCCTGAGGAGCTTGCGCCGCTCGAGGCTCGTGGTCTCGGGCATGGTGTGCACGACGCGGCAGCCGCGGGCCGTCGGCCTCGCAGGCGAGCCCCGATCCCGGTGTGGCCGCTCGTCGGCTCGAGGAGCACCGTGCCCTCCTGCATCCGGCCCGCCCGCTCGACCGCCTCGATCATGGCCACGCCGATGCGGTCCTTCGCCGAGGAGAGCGGGTTCAAGCTCTCGAGCTTCGCCACCGCCTGGGCCTTGAGGCCGGCCGTGACCCGATTGAGCCGTACGAGCGGCGTGTGGCCCACGGTCTCGGTGATGTCCTTCCGGACGCTCTCTTCCCGGGAAGGGAGGGCCGCCGCCCGGCGCGATCTATGGCACCCGGGCGCGGTCCACCGGTCACCCTCCCGGGCTCGAGAGCCCCGTTACCCGCCCAGAGTCGCGAAGAAGCTCTGCCCGATCGCGGAGGGCACGCCGAACATCTCGGCCACGGTGGCCCCGAGATCGGCGAAGCTCGTCCGCACCCCGAGCGGCCCGCCCGGCCGCCCTGGCGCGTGGACGAGGAGCGGGACGTATTCCCGGGAGTGATCGGTGGAGGGGGTGGTGGGGTCGCAGCCGTGATCGGCCGTGACGGCCAGGGCGTCGCCCGGCCGCAGCCTCTCAAGGAGCCGCGGCAGGGCGCGGTCGAGCTCCTCGAGGGCGCGGGCGTAGCCGGGGGCGTCGTTGCGGTGGCCGTACAGGCTGTCGAAGTCGACCAGGTTCACGAAGACGAGCCCGCGGGGGACCACCCCGAGGAGGCGCTCGGTCACCTTGAGCCCATCGGCGTTGCCCTCGGTGTGCACCTCCTCGGTGACGCCCCGGTGATCGAAGATGTCCGGGATCTTCCCCACCCCCACCACCGGCACGCCGCGCTCGACGAGGTGCTCGAGGACCGTCGGCCCCGGCGCCGGCAGGGCGAAGTCCTTGCGGTTGTAGGTCCGGGTGTAGTGCCCGGGCGGCCCGACGAAGGGGCGGGCGATGACCCGCGCCACCCGCCAGGGGTCGAGCAGGCGCCTCGCCACCCTGCACCAGTGGTAGAGCGTCTCGAGCGGCACCGTCGCCTCGTGGCAGGCCACCTGGAACACCGAGTCCGCCGAGGTGTAGACGATGGGCTTCCCGGTGCGCTGGTGCTCCTCGCCGAGCGCCTCGATGATGGCGGTGCCGCTCATGGCCCGGTTGCCGAGCACGCCCGGGGCCCCGATCTCGGCGAGCCAGGGGTCGAGGATCTCGGGCGGGAACCCCTGCGGGAACAGGCGCAGGCCCGGGTCGAGGACGATCCCCATCATCTCCCAGTGGCCGGTGATGGTGTCCTTGCCCTGCGAGCGCTCCTGCATCTTGCCGTAGAACCCGCTCGGATCCGGGTCGGGCGGCACCCCGGCGATGGCGGTGAGGTGCCCGAGGCCGAGGCGGCCGAGGCAGGGGAGGTGGAGGCCCCCCACCGCACGGCTGGTGTTGCCGAGGGTGTCGGAGCCCTCGTCCCCGTAGGCCCCCGCGTCCGGCAGGGCGCCGCAGCCGGCGCTGTCCGCGACCAGGATGACGAACCGCCGCCCTTCCATGCCATGCCTTACTAGGAGGGCCGCGCCCCCTTTGCACGCGGGCGAGGGTCCTCCGCTCCGAGGCCGCGCTCGGCTCCCCCGCTGGGCCGCGCCCTACAGCGCCCGGAACGGCCAGACGCGGTAGTGACGAGCGAGGACCAGGGCCACCACCACCACCACCACGAAGAGGTAGACGAGCCGCCGGCGCAGCCTCCCCTCCTTGTCCTCGTAGGGGTCGTTGAGCAGGCGCGTGGCGCCGGACGGCAGGATGGCCCGGTGGGTGAGCGTCGTCCCGAGCGGGATGTTCACCTTGACCCGGCCGTTCACCGCCCATCCGTTGGCGTCGAGGACCGGGCCGAGCGTGCGCTGGCGGAGCTTCAGCCAGGCGATGAGCATGGAGGGGCCGGAGATGGCCATCACCGCCCCGAACACCGCCACGATCTTGGCCCACCACGGCTGCAGGCCGAGGAAGCCCGAGACGAGGCCGCCGAACAGGGTGCCGATGGCGCCGGCGCCGACGCCCAGGGCGGCGATGATGCCGACCATCTTGCCGATGTCGACCGGCTCGGTACGGGCTACCGGCTTGGCCGCGGTGGCGCTGTCGACGGTGCCGGCCGCCACGGCCGCCAGCCGCGCCTCCGACTCCTTCTCCCGGGCGGCGGCGTACTTCGCGACCTGCTCCTCGATGGCGCGCAGGAACTTCTTGTAGGGCGCGAGGAAGGCCTGCCGGATGCTGATGGGGTTGTCGACGATGCGCACGATGGTGGCGTCAAAGTCGCGGCCCCGGCGGTCGTAGAAGATGCCGTTCCGTCCGACCATCAGGAAGTCCGAGTCGCCCTGGGTGAAGCAGGCCGCCACCTTCATCGCCTCCCCGCTCGGCCGCCGGCAGTCGCAGTAGGCGATGTACATGCGGGAGAGGGTCCCGAGCACGGCGTGGGCGGCCGGATCGTCGACCCGGACGCACAGGTCGCAGCTGCGGGCGTCGAGGTAGAGGGTCCCGGCCTGGAAGATGGCCTGCTTCTTGGGGGCGTAGAAGTCGGCGAAGGAGACGAAGTTGCGCAGGAGCGTGTGGAGGTCCCGGTGGTAGTGGACCATCCGCACCACGTCGGCGATGGCGAGCGCCTCCGGCTCGAGCGCCTTGTCCTTGGCGATGAGCGCCTCCACCCTCTGCTTGCCGGGGCCGGCGAGCAGCGCCTCCACCCGCGCCATGCCGAGCTTCTCGACGCTCCCGCCCTTCTTCTCCCCCTGCCAGGCCGCGTAGGGGGCGAGCTTCGCCTTCAGCGCCTCCCACATCTCGGAGGTGAGGCTCGCCGGCGCCGCCCCGAAGGCCGGCGCCAGGGCCTCCCGGGCGAGCGCCGCCAGCGGGGCGGCGAAGGCCGGGTTCACCCCCCTGCCGAGCGGCAGCGGACCCCCGGCCTCGACGCGGGCGAGCGGGAAGGCGGCGAGCTCGGCTCCGGCCTGGGCGAGGTCCTTCGCCGCCAGGGCGGCGAACTCGGCGTCGCTGCGGTTCAGGAGGAACGTGCCGCGGGCGTCGTAGGCGGCGAGCCGCCCGCGGGTGAAGAAGTCGTCCACCTTGGCGCGGACCGCCTCCACCGCCTGGTAGGCGGCCGGGGTGGCCGCGCCGAGCGCCTGCACCTCGGGTGTCTGCCCCTTCTTGAAGAACTCGGCGAAGCTCGAGAGATCCGCGAAGAAGGCGTCGAGGCGCTTCTGGTCGATGCCGGGCCGCTTACTGCGGTCCATCTCCGACCCCGCGCAGGCCATGGCATCCAGGATGACCTGCCGCGTCTCGGCGTCGCTCCCGGCCGCCTCGGCTGGGACCACCCCGTCGCCGTTGAAGGTCGTCCCGTCGAAGACGTGGGAGGTGTCCCGCACGTCCTCCGGGGTGACCACCTCGGCGTCCGGCTTGCCCAGGTTGCCGAGCACCTGCCGCGCCGCCCCGGCGAGCGCCTTCCCCTCCGGCGTCGCCTCGGAGATGGCGGACAGCTTGAGCTCCGGGTTCCCCGGGATGAGCTCGGCGAGGTCCTTGAGGCGCCGGTCGGCCCAGTCCACCGCCGCGATCACCTCGGTCGCCCGCACGCGACCGTCCTTGTCGGTGTCGAGCAGCTCCAGCGTGCGGGTGTCGATCTCGAGGTTCTTCACCGGGCAGGAGAGCGCCACCCACAGCTTCTGGTCGAGCTCGCCGAGGTGCTTCAGGTCCTCGGCGGTGTCGAGGGACACCTGATCGAGGCCTCCGACGCGATAGAACTTCCACTGGTACCCGGACCGCGCCATGCCGCCCACCCCCTTCTTGCGAGAAGGCCCGCAGGTAAGCTTAGAGCCGGCCGCTCGTCCAGCCGGAAAATGGAGGCCTCGCGCTCGACCGCCGGTGACGGCGAGGCCCGCCGCCGCCGGGGCGCCGCCGGCGCGGGCCGGGCGCCGGCGAGGGGCCCGCCTTGGGCTTCATCGCGGGCGAGGAGGGCGCTCGCGACCCGTTCGCCAAGGCCGCCGCGCCCGCGCCCCGCTCGCCCGGTATCTCACTTGAGCGTAATGCCCTGGTGGATCCGCACCGACTCGCCGCCGAACGGCGGGAACTGCATCTTGGCGCTCTCGCGCTTGATGCAGTTGCCGAGCTCGGTCCCGGAGAGCTCGGCGTCGTCGAGGGTCGGATAGGCCACCTTGCCGCTCGGGTTCACGGTGATGGTGAGGGTGACCGTCCGGTTGAGCACGAGCCCCGGGTCCTGCGAGCGGGCGGCGGTGACGCAGGCGTCGAAGTTCGGGGCGTAGCGGGCGAAGGTGGCCGTCACCTTCTGCTCCTCGAGCGACGGGGACTCGTTGCTCGAGGCGGCCGGGGTGGACGCGGCCGGCGCCTCGGGGGACTCCTTCTCGCCCACCTGCGACGGGGGCTGCGCCGGCGAGAGGGCGACCCGAGGCTCGCTCGACGGCGCGGCGGCCGGCGCGGGCGCAGCCACCGGAGCTGGCGCCGGGGCGGGAGCCTTCGCCTTGGGAGGCGGCGCCGCGCGGGCCTCCTTCTTGGGAGGCGGCGGCTTCGCCGCCGGCTTCGGCGCCGGCGGCGCCTTCTCGGGCTTGGCGGGCGCCTCCTCGCGAGCGACGGCCGGCGGCGCGGGTGCGGGCGGCGGCGGCTCCGCCTCGGCCTCGGCGGCCGGGGCGGGGGACGGGGGCAGCGGAGGGTTCGGGGCCGGAGCGGCCGCCGGGGCGGGCTCCGCCGGCGAAGCGGCCGCAGCGGCAGGGACCGGACGGACGGGGACGCTCGCCTCCGGCTTGGGCGCCTTCGGGCCGCCGAGGAAGAACCACCCCGCCCCGCCGAGGACGGCCACCGCGACGAGGAGCCCCACGGCGAGCGGGGCCTTGGACTTCTTCGCCGGCGGCGCGGGCGCGGGGCGCGGCGACGGCTTTTTCCGGCTCTCCTGGGTCGAGCTCGGCTCGGGGGGCTCGGCGTGGAACTGAGGGACGACCGGTGCCGGCACCTCGGCCGGGCCCGCCGGCGGGGCCGCCCCGTCGCCGGAACCGGCGACCATCTCGCGGCCCAGGTCCGCGAAGGCGGCCTCGAACTCGTTGAGCGGCGGGCCCTCGCCTTGCTGCGCGGCGGCGCCCGGCCCCGCGGCGCCCTCCGACTCGCCGAAGGGGTCGAAGGCCGGCCGCAACGAGGGCTCCGGCGTGGGGGTGAGGGCGTCGGCGGTCGGCAAGAACGGGTCGCGCTCCGCCGGCGCGAAGGGATCGCGCTCCGGCGGAACCGCGGGCAGGGAGCCCGCGCTGAGGGCGGTGGCGGTGGTGACCGGATCGGGCGCCACCAGGGGAGGCGGCCGCGGCAGGTCGGGCGGGCGGACCCCGCTCGCCCCCTCCTCGACCGACGGGGGCTTCACCAGGGTCACGCTGCCGCAGTGCTTGCAGCGCAGCTTGAACGGGCGGGTCAGGTAGGCGTCCGAGACCGCGTAAGCCCGCCCGCATTGTCCACACGAGGCCTTCACCGCGGCAATCCTACCCCTGCGTCAAAGGTCCGCTCAAGAAGACGGCCGAGATCCGCCGATCCGCGCCGTGAGCACGACCTCGTCCCCCGTCCCACACTCACCGCCTTCCTCCTCGTCGAGCCAGGGGTCCTGACCCGCTCCGCCTCCGAGGCGGGCGAGGAGGTCCCGGTCGAGCAGGTGGCTCGGGACGACGTGGCCGAGCGCGTTCAAGAGGTTGCCCTTCACCGCCCGGTGCTCGCGCGAGAGTTCCCGCAGGAGCTCTTTCACCCGCCGCCGCCTGAGGTTCGGCTGGGATCCGCACAGGTCGCAGGGTATCACCGGGAAGCTCATCGCCCGAGCGAAGGCGGCGATATCGTCCTCGGCGGCGTAACACATGGGCCGGATGACCACGTTGCGCCCGTCGTCGGAGCGAAGCTTGGGGGGCATGCTCTTCAGGGCGCCCGCGTAGAGCGCGCTCATGAGCAGGGTCTCGACGAGGTCCTCTCGGTGGTGGCCGAGCGCGATCTTGGTGCAGCCCATCTCCACCGCCGCGTTGTAGAGGATCCCCCGCCTGAGACGCGAGCAGACCGGGCAGGCGGTCTTCCCCTCCGGCACGAGCCGCCGGACGATGGAGTAAGTGTCCTTCTTGAGCATCCGGAAGGGCACTCCCACCCGGCGCAGGTGCTCCTCGAGCACCTGCGCGGGGAAGCCTGGCTGACCCTGGTCGAGGTTCACCGCCACGAGGTCGAAGGCGATGGGGGCCCGCTCCCTGAGCCGCTGGAGCAGGTGGAGGAGGGTGTAGCTGTCCTTCCCACCCGAGACGGCCACGAGGACCTTGTCCCCGTCCTCGATGAGGTCGAAGTCGTGCACCGCCCGAGAGGTGGCCCGCAAGAGGCGCCGCTCGAGCCTGGTCCGTTCCTCCATCGGCCCGGCTATAACACAGCCCCCACCGATTTTCCTTTGACGCTACAAAGCCTCCTAGGGTAAAGCGCCCGTCCGATCCTCTCTCGAGGAGCACATGCCCTCCAAGGACCTCGGCCAAAAGCTCACCTGCTGGAAGTGCGGTACCAAGTTCTACGACCTCAAGAAGCCGGACCCGGTCTGCCCGAAGTGCGGCGCCAACCCGCGCGAGGCGCCGCAGTCGCGGCCGCCCCCGCCGGCCGAGCGCCGGCGGCCGGCCAAGGAACCCGCCTTCGAGGAGGTGGTCGAGCCGGTCGAGGAGGCCGACCTCGACGAGGAGCTCGAGGACGAGGCGGAGGACGATTCCGCCGACGACGGGGGCTGAAGGAGAGCTCGCCCGCCCCCTGCACCTAGCCCCCGAAGGTGAACACGACCTCGGCCGCGCCCTCGGCCGGCACGGTCACCTCGGCGCTCTTCGTGCCCAGCCGCTCGTGCCAGGCCGTGGCCCGGTAGGTGCCGGGCGGGAGGCCCGCGAGCGCGAAGGTGCCGGCGACCGCGGCCCGCCCCTCCACCACCGCCCCGTAGGCGCTCATAAAGCCGTGCACGTCGCAGCGCGCTCCACCGTGCCCGCGCGGTCGAGGGGGACCGGGACGCGGGCGCCCACCTCGGGCATGGGAACCTCGAAGCGCGTCCGCAGTCCGAGCCGGCCGTGGACCTGGTGCAGCACCCTGTCGCTGTTCACGATCTCGAGGGTCGAGCCCCGCGGCACCACCGGCACCTGGGGCACGAAGCGGCAGCGCCGCTCGTCGACCGCGATGCGGGCCGGGGACAGGCCCGGAGCGCCGGCTGAGCCCCCCGCTACCGCACCCGGACACGGCGGTCAGGCCCCTCGTGGGGCCCCCGGGCTCCCCAAGGGCCTCGACGCGTTGCCGGCCGGGCGCCGCCCTCCTATTTAGTGGGCCGTTACCATGAGCGAATACCGGTTCGCCCTCGGGACCGCCGCCGCGACCTTCGTCCTCATCGTCGTCGGGGGTCTGGTGCACGCCACGGGCTCGTCCCTCGCCTGCCCCGACTGGCCCCTCTGCTACGGCCAGTTCTTCCCGCCCATGGTGGGGGGCATCCTCTTCGAGCACGGCCACCGCCTGGCGGCTCTCACGGTGGTGGTCCTGACCCTGGTCCTCGCCGTGCGGGTCTTCCTCCGCCGGCGCGAGGCGCGGGCGCTCATGGCCCTCGCGCTGGGGCTCCTCCTCCTCCAGGCCGCCCTGGGCGGGCTGACGGTCCTCTACAAGCTGCCCCTCCTCGTCTCGGCGGCCCACCTCGCCACCTCGATGGCGTTCTTCTCGACCGTCCTCTGGCTGGCCGGGCGGCTGCGGCCTCGGGAGCTGCCCAGGCTCGAGCGCCGCCCGCGCGCCGCGGTGGGCCTGGCGGCCCTCGGCACCTACCTGCAGATCGTGGTCGGCGGCTTCGTGCGGCACACCGGGGCGGCCATGGCCTGCTCGTCGCGCATCCCCCTCTGCGACGGCCAGTTCTGGCCGAGCGGCGGGCCGGGCCAGCTCAACATGCTGCACCGCTACCTCGGCCTCGCCCTCGCCGCGCTGGTCCTGGCGGCCACCTTCCGACCCGCCCGCGAGGCACTCCAGCGCGGACACGACACCCGCGCCTCCCTGGCCCTCGCCGCCCCGCTGCTCGTGCTGGTCCAGATCGGGCTCGGCCTGCTCACGGTGGCCACCTCGGTCTCGATCTCGGTCGTCACCGTCCACCTCGCCACCGGCGCGCTGCTCCTCGCCGACCTCATCGCCCTCCACCTGTCGCTCGGGGCCCCCGGGGGGGCGGCCGACGAGGCGACCCATGACCGCGTCCCCGGCCTCGCGCCGGCCGCCGGGTGACCCTTGCACGACCTCCCGCTCGCAACGGTGATCTCCGCCGAGGCCGTAAGACCGAGGCCGCCCCTCGCCCTCGCCCGCGACCTCGTGGCGCTAGGAAAGCCGCGACTCTCCCTGCTCGTCGTCTGCACCGCCGCCGGAGGGTACTGGCTCGCGCCGGGCCGACACGACGCCGTCGTCGCCCTGGCCCTCCTCGTCGGCACCTCGCTCGTGGTGGGCGGCGCCAACGCCCTCAACAACTTCCTCGAGCGGGACGTCGACGGGCTCATGCGCCGCACCCGGAACCGCCCGCTGCCGGCGGGGCGCCTCGACCCGTGGGTGGCGGCGGCGGTGGGCCTGGGGCTCCCCGCGCTGGCCCTGCCGGCCCTGGCCTGGTTCGCGAACGGCCTCACCGCCACCCTGGCCTCGCTCGCCCTCTTCAGCTACGTGGTGGTCTACACCCCGCTCAAGCGGCACAGCTCCCTGGCCCTCTTCGTCGGGGCCGTCCCGGGGGCCATCCCACCGCTCATGGGCTGGACGGCCGCCACCGGCCGGCTCGACCAAGGAGGGCTCGCCCTCTTCGCGCTCCTCTTCTGCTGGCAGATCCCGCATTTCCTCGCCATCTCCATGTACCTGAAGGACGACTACGCGCGCGGCGGCCTGAAGGTGTTCGCGCTCGAGCACAGCGAGCGGACCACCCGCGCCTGGAGCGCCGCCACGAGCGTGCTCCTCGTGCCGGTCTCGCTGTCGCTCGTCCCGCTCGGCCTCGCCGGGCCGGTCTACGCCTTCGCGGCGGCCTTCCTCGGCACGGGACTGTCGGCCTACGCCCTCTCGGGCCTCTCCTCGGGGTCGCCCCCTCGCTGGGCGCGCAACTTCTTCCTCCTCACCCTCGCCTACCTCTCCCTCTTGTTCGCGGCGCTCATCGCCTCGGCTCGCTAGAGGATGCTGACCCTGAGCCCCGAGCCCGGGGGAACGGCCAGGGCGCGCGCATCGGCGCGGCCCATCCCGGCCCTGGGCACTCCTCCCGCGCCGCGGCTCGCCGTCTCGGAGCTCGCCTTCCGTTACGACGGCCGGGACGTGCTGGCGGGGGTCTCCTTCGAGGTGGCCCCGGGCGAGATCGTGGGACTCCTCGGCCCGAACGGCGCCGGGAAGAGCACCCTCTTCGCGATCCTCACCGGCCTCCTTCCCCCGGCCGGGGGCGAGGTCCGGCTCGACGGGGCGAGGGTCCTGGCCGGGGGCCGCGCGCTGCGCGCCCGGCTCGGGGTGGTGTTCCAGGAACCAAGCCTCGACGGCAAGCTCACCGTGGCCGAGAACCTGCGGCTCGGCGGGAGGCTGTTTGGACTCTCCCGCTCCGCCGCCCACGCTCGCGCGCTGGAGCTCGCCCGGGCCGCCGGGCTCGAGGACCGGGCCGGCGAGCGGGTGGCCAGGCTCTCGGGGGGGCTCAGACGGCGGGTCGAGATCGCCCGCGCCCTCGTCCACCGGCCGTCGATCCTCCTCATGGACGAACCGACGAGCGGGCTCGACGCCGCCGCGTTCCGCCAGACCTGGGCGCTCGTGCAGGCCCTGCGCGAGGAGGAGGGGCTGACGGTGCTCCTCAGCTCCCACCGGCCCGATGAGGCCGAGGCCTGCGATCGCCTCCTCGTCCTCGCCGGCGGCCGGGTGAGGAGGAGCGGCACCCCCGACGAGCTGCGCGCCCTGGTGCGGGGCGACGTCCTGACCCTCGCGGCCGACGACCCGGAGCCGCTCGCGGCCGAGGTCGCCGCCCGCTTCGGCGTCCGGGCGCGCGCGACGAGGGACGCCGTCCACGTGGAGTGCGACCGCGGCCACGAGCTCGTGCCCCGCGTCGTGGAGGCCTTTCCGCCAGGGCGCCTCAGGTCCATCGGGTTGCGCCGGCCGACCCTGGCCGACGCCTTCCTCGCCATCACCGGGGAGGACCTTTGGGGGGACCCGGCCTACGCGCCCGACCCGAACGGAGGAGAGCGCTGACCGCCCTCGCCTACGATATCGCCACCGCCCGCGTGCTGTGGTGGCGCGACCTGGTGCGCTTCTTCCGCCAGCCCTCGCGGCTCGCCGGCGCCCTCGGCCAGCCCATCATCTTCTGGCTCGTCATCGGCTCGGGGATGGCGTCGACCTTCCGCATGCCGGGGACGAGCCTCGGCTACCTCCAGTTCTTCTACCCGGGCGTGGTCCTCATGGTGGTGCTCTTCGCGGCCATCTTCACCACCGTCTCGGTGATCGAGGATCGCCACCAGGGCTTCTTGCAGGCGGTGCTGGCCGGGCCGGGATCGCGCGGGGCGCTCGTCCTCGGCAAGGCGCTCGGCTCGGCCTCGGTGGCGCTCTCGCAGGCGGCGCTGTTCCTGGCGCTCGCCCCGGCGGCCGGCTTCCACCTCGCTCTCGTGAACTGGCCGCTCCTCTTCGCCGCCCTGGCCCTCGCCGCGGTGGGCCTCGCGGCCCTGGGCTTCGCGGTGGCCTGGGCCCTCGACAACGTGCAAGGTTACCACGCCGTCCAGATGACGCTGCTCGTGCCGCTGTGGGTAATCTCGGGGGCCATGTTCCCCCCGAGCGAGGGCCATCCCGGCCTCCTGGCGGTCATGCGCTTCAACCCGGTCGCCTACGCGGTCTCGGCGGCGCGCCGCGCCCTCGGCGGCCCGCTCGCCCCGGGCGCCCTCCCCGGCTCGGGCGTCCGGGACCTCGCCGTGGTGGCGATCTTCGCCGCCGCGGCCCTCGGGCTCGCCGTGCTCGCGGCCCGGAGGCGCCGGTGACGCTCGCCCGGGTCCTGCCCTCCTTGAACGCCGTCCTCAACGCGACGAGCGCGCTCCTGCTCCTCCTCGGGTGGCGCGCCATCCGGGCCGGCCAGCGTGAGCGGCACCGCGCCTTCATGCTCGGGGCCTCTTTCTCCTCGCTCGCCTTCCTCGCCTCCTATCTGACCCGCGTAGCGCTCACCGGCACCCACCGCTTCCCGGGCGCCGGGCCCTTGCGCGCGCTGTACCTCGTCGTCCTCGCGAGCCACACCGCGCTGGCGGGGCTCCTCCTCCCCCCGCTGGCGCTGCGTACCCTCCAGCTCTCGCTCGGGGCCCGCTTCGAGGAGCACCGGCGCATCGCGCGCTACACTTTGCCGGTCTGGATCTACGTCTCCGTCACCGGGGTGGTCGTGTACCTCATGCTCTACTGGATCGCGCCTCTCGTGCACGTCTGAGCGCGTTCGGTGTCGTAGGCGATCATCTGGCTGTCAGCCGGGAGGTCAGCCGTCACCGCGCAGGCCCGCTCCGCTTTCTGGGCGCCTCGCCCTGAGGCGATCGGTGCCTTGACCGTGTCCCCTGGGAAGGGGAGCCCCACCTTAGTGCCTTGCTGGTCCCCCCGCTTCTCTCGGGAGTGTCCAATCTCAGGGGGTCGAGACCAAGTGGCCACTCACGAGCCCAGCCTGAAGGACCCCAGCCAATCTGCGTGTAGCAAGCCAGGCCGGATCGCTGAGCCAGGTGTCGAGTCTACGTGCCCTAAAGCAGGCTGTCGCAAGCTTCGCGTCGTGCGACGAATAGCGCGGCGGCTGAGGTTGAATCACGCGCCGTGCGCCGACGACCCACTCATGCCGGCGTGCGGCGCCTTCGGTGGCGTGGTCGCGCCTTCGGGTGTACGCCCGACCTGCAGGAGCAAACCATGCAGCGAGTGGCAGAGCGCCGTGTCCGGTAGGGTCGGCGCGGAAGCACCGTCTCGGCCGGATGCGTAGTCTCCGCCTGGGAGTCAAAAGGTCGCCCGGGGGGGGGAGGGCGGCCGCCGCGCCTGGTAGGGGTTCACGCCAGCCTGGATCCCTCGCCGGGTGAAGAGAAGGGGTACCACCGCGGGCTCTCGAAACGCAGAGCCCGGCCCCTTCGGTGAGGCGGGGCTTCGTACCCCCCTGGGGAGGGCGCGCCCGTCACAGCGTCAGGTTCTCTCGCGGCCGCTGTCTGACGGGGAAGGACCGAGCCCTAGCGGTCATGCCCATCGCGAAAGGAACCGCCATGAAGGCCAAGAACGACAAGAAGCCCCTTCACACCGAGTCGCTCAAGACGCTCACCGACGACGACCTGGGTGCGGTGGTTGGGGGCCTCCAGTTTGTGCTCACGCAGGTGTTGGTCACAGCCAGGAGCTGGTCGGGCAGCGGTGAGGAATTGCCGAAAGAATCGTGAGAGGTGCTCCCGGTGGCGGCCTCGTTCCGCGAGCGCGGACCCTCTGGACCCAAGCGCGAGCCGGCCACCGCTCCTTTCCCTTGCACCTGCTCATGAGTTCAGGTACCGGTTGGCCATGGGCCGCCGCCGACCTCTCACGCCCGAGCAGCTCGAGGACATCGAGAGAGCCGCTGAGCGGTCGCGGCGGGGCGAGTTGCCGCCCACCCCGAGGCCGACCACCGCGGCGATGCCAACGGATCCGAAGCCGAGGACGCCAAGGAAGCCATCACCCACGAGCACGCCCTGAGGCGATCGGGCCTTCCGCCACCTCCGGGAGGGGGTCACCCGGGTGTCAGGACCCCGCGGCGCCCCGCCCCCGCATACCGGAAAGCGAAAAACCTCCGTGAAGGCGAAGAACGGCGACCAGAAGAACTGCAGACGTCCATTGGCACCGCCGCGCTCGAGACCCTCAAGGATGAGGAGCTGAGCAAAGTTTCTGGTGGCGCTACGTACAACCTCGCGCAGGTGACCACGTCGTAGTTGCCGCCCCGCCGCGGGGTTCTCCTCGCCACGGGGCGCCTAGCGCGTGTCTCGCACGGAGCTCGGCGGGCCTTCTCCTCGTCGTCGCCTCGTCCACCGCACGCCGCCGGTCCTCGTCGAGGAGCTTCGCCAGGCCAGGACTCTTGAAGCCAGAGCACTCGCAACCTCGCATGCTGCAAGAGCCAGCGTGGAGGCCGCGAATGAGGCCGCGACCGTGACCGCCCCGGCGGCACGTCAGGCGGCGTGCCGTCAACGCGCCTCCCATCGCATCGACTCCGATCGGGGAGACCCGTCCGTGGAGCGAGCTTGACGGCTCCCCGGGGGCTATCATCTCTTGGCCGTGAGGGCCGCGCTCGTCGCCTTCGCCCTCGCCACCGCGTGCGGGGGCTCGGAACCACTTAGCGTAGTGCCTCCCGTGAGGTGCTCGTCGGACTCCTGCGTCGATGCCGTGGGGCAGGCCATCTGCTGGGAGATCACGAGCGTGAGGTGCTGCAGCCTCGAAGGCGGGGGTGAGTCCTGCCGGGCCTCCGGCGCGTGGACCACCTGCCTTGGCCCTGACGCTTCGGCGGAGACGGTCGGCTCCGGTCCGTGCAGCCCGCTGCCGAACTGAGGCCCCGCGTCAGCTCTCAGCGTAGCGGACGCGGCCCCTGGCGGCGCGGAGCGCGGTGGCGTCCAAGCCTCGCGTGCAGCCCCCCGGCCTTCTCCCCGCGGGTCGACCAGGCCGGGTCCGGCGTGGTTCCGAGGCACCCGGCTCGGCCGGGTAGCGAGCTCGCCCGGACCCTCGCCGGGTTTCGCAGCGCGAGGCCGCCTCGGCCACCGCGCTACCCGGTCGGGAGCACCGGGAGGCGCGGGGCGACGGAACCCGCCTGAAGCCATTGCCTAGAGCCTCCCTCGGCGAGAGGCTTCACCGCGATCTAGAGAGCGCCCGCGCGCTGCGTCGCGCCCTCAGGCGTCCCAGGCGAGGAGGTCGTGTCATGCCCACGGTCCGAGCGAACGGCGTCACCCTCAACTACGAGCAAGAGGGGAGCGGCGAGCCCCTGCTCCTCATCCCCTACCTAGCTGCCGATTTCGCCTGCTACGCTTTCCAGGTGGCGGAGTACAAGAAGCACTTCACCTGCATCTCGGTCGATCTGCGTGGTGCGGGCGCGTCGGACAAGCCGGCCGGGACCTACTCCACCGAGCTCTACGCGGACGACATGGCGGCGTTCATGAAGGAGCTGGGGCTTTCCAGGGCTCACGTCGCGGGGCTCTCCCTGGGCGCGGCCACCGGGATGTGGCTCGCCGCCAAGTACCCCGAGCGCGTGAAGTCCCTCTCCTTGCACAGCGGCTGGCCGAAGAGCGACCCGTACCTCGGGGTGGTGGTCCGCGGCTGGCAGGTCCTGGCCCGGGCTCTCGGGAGCGTACCCGAGATGATCATCCAGGGCATCTTCCCCTGGTGCTTCACGCCCGAGCTCTACGCGAGGAGGCCCGAGCACGTCGCCGCCCTGGGCGAGTTCGTCCGCGGCCGGCCGGCCCAGCCCCTGGAGGCGTTCCTCCGCCAGTCGGACGCCGTGCTGGCCCACGACGCCGAGGCAGAGCTCGCCAGGATCCGGGCGCCGACCCTCGTCACCTTCGGCCGCCACGACCAGGTCACCTCCACCCGCTTCGCCGACCGGCTCGCGGGCCGCATCCAGGGGGCCGAGCTGACCGTCTTCGAAGGCTCCGCGCACGCGCCGATCTACGAGGAGGTGGAGGCGTTCAACCAGAGGACGCTCGCATTCCTCCGCCGCCACTCGGGCTAGTGAGAGCGCCGGCGAGGCGACGGCCCGCTCGCGCCGGCCCCTGTCCGGGGCCGGGGCCGGGTGCCCTCGTCCCACGAGCGCGCGGCGCGTCGA
>DATJVF010000103.1:0-10079 GCA_035501995.1 Anaeromyxobacteraceae bacterium | reverse complement strand
CGCACCGCCCGTCCGCCCGCGTCGGCCCGCGCCAGCTCCAGGGCCGGTCCCTGCTCCTCCACCGCGTGCACGCCCTTCGCCCGCGCCGAGAGCGGGAGGGTGAAGTTCCCCGCCCCGCAGTAGAGCTCGAGCACCTCCTCGCCCTCCGGCCTGAGGAGCCCGAGCGCGGCCTCGACGAGGAGGGCGTTCCCGGCCCGGTTGGCCTGCAGGAAGACGTCCGGGCGCGACCGCTGCAGGCCCGTCCCGGCCTCGCCGGGCCGCCGCGCCTGCAGGAGCACCGGGTCGCCGCGGACGAGGCTCCCTGCGCCCTCGGCCGAGAGGACCACCCCGCGCAGAGAGGGGAGCGCGGCGAGGAGCTCCGCGGCGCGGTCGCCGGCTGCCCCGGAGACCGAGGGGAGGAGGAGGTGGGCCGCGCCGCGCCCCTCGTGGGCCGACCACTCGAGGGTGACCTCCCGGGGGAAGAGCCGCACCGCCGTGAGGGCCGGCCCGACCGCCTCCCTGAGGGCATCGAGGCCCGGCTCGAGGAGCAGGCAGCTCATCACCGCCACCTTGCGGTGCGACCTCCGTTCGAAGAAGACGAGCCGGCCCGCCTCCCGGTCGTGGTGGAACTTGGCGCGGGCCCGGTAGCGGAGCGGCGAGGGGGACGGAAGAATCGGTGCGAGCTGATAGCGGCCGGATTCGAGCCGCCCCACCCGCCTCAGCGTCTCGACGAGGGCCCGCTCCTTGGCGGCGAGCTGGGCCGGGTAGACGAGGTGCAGCCACTCGCAGCCCCCGCAGCGCGCCCCCTCGGCCGGCCCGAAGTGCGGGCAGGGCACGCTCTTGCGCTCGGGACCCTCCTCGAGCACCTCCAGGAGCACGCCGTGGGCCGGACCCGAGCCCTCCGGCACCTCCGCCAGCACCCGGTCGCCCGGGGCGGTGAAGGGCAAGAAGACCGTCCGCTCCCCGAGGCGGGCGACGCCCTCGCCGCCCGGGGCTACCGCCAGGATGTCGAGCGTCGAGCGCAGGGGGCACCTCTCGGGCGGGAGCGCCGGGAGCCCGGCCTCGGCCCCCTTGCTCCCTCTACGTGCCGAGGTCGCTGCGGAGCTTGTCGACGAGCGCCGCCAGGCGGTCGCGCTTCGCCCCCTCGAGGTCGGTGAACTCGATGCCCATTCCCGGCGCCACGTTGGAGCGGTTGTCCCACTCGGCCACCCGGGTGACCCGTCCGGTGACGTCGAACGGCGCCTCGGCCCCGGGCAGCTGGATGATGAGCTTCACCTCGCTCCCCACCGGCAGGGGTTTGCGCGTGTTGATGAACAGCCCGCCCCGGCTGATGTTGGTGGCCCAATCGGTGAGGAAGCTCCCGACCGTCCGGTAGGCGACCGGCAACTCGTGGTGCAGCCGCGAGGCGCGCCGCCGGTTGCTCTGGGCGTCCTTCTTCACGGGTCCCGAGTGTAGCAGGCCAGGAACCCACCGCAACCTGCGGGCCGCCCTTTTCGGCTAGGGGGCGAGCCGGACGACCACCCTCGCACCCCGCAGGGCCGTGAGGCGCGCGGCGGCGCTCCCCTCGCGCACCGCGATCTCGAGCCGGCCCGAGCTGCCGACGAGGGCGAGGAGCTCCCCCTGCTCGCCCTCGCCGTAGGTGCCGACGGGGCGCGCCGCCTGGCCCTCCACCGCCACCGCAAGCGGCCGCGACGAGGCGAGGTCCTCCTCGCGGATCGAGGTGAGCACGTTCCCGAAGTGGTCGGCCCACAGGCACTCTCCGTGGAGGAGGTCCCCCTCGCGGCGCGCGGTCGGCCAGGGGAGGCGGACCGGGTCGTCGAGGGGTGGGCCGAGCGCCGCCGCCGCGCCGCCGCCGGCCAGGAAGGCCGCCACCGGTGCGAAGAGGTCGCGGCCGTGGAAGGTCCGGCTCGCAGGCCTCGGGACGAGGCCCGGGTGGGCGAGGTGGTGGGCCCGTCCCCCCTCCAGGAATGGGGTGAAGAGCCCGTTGTCCGGCCCGACGAAGCGCCGACCGACCCGGTCGACGAGGCCGAGCGGCCGCCGCGCCGTGCCGACCCCCGGGTCGACCACCGCCAGGTGGACGGTGCGTGGCGGGAAGCGGACCGCGCACGCCTCGAGGAGGAGCGCGCCGGCGAGGACGTCGTACCTCGGCACCTCGTGCGAGAGGTCGACGAGCTGCGCGCCGGGGAGGTGCGAGAGCAGGACCGCCTTCATCTGCGCCGGGTACCCCGACCCGGCGCCGAAGTCGGTGAGCAGCGTGACGATGGGCGGCTCCCCCGTCACGGGCGGGGCCCGGGCGCGAAGCTCATGGTCTTCACCTCCGGGGGGACGATGAGCCTGGGCTCCGTGAGCGCCTGGACGCGCTCCGGCGTCACTCCCGGCGCGAGCTCCCGGAGCACGAGGCCGTCCTCCCGCACCTCGATGAAGGCGAGGTCGGTGCAGACGGCCGAGACGCAGCGCCGGCCGGTGAGCGGCAGGGTACAGCGCCGGAGCAGCTTCGGCTTCCCGTCGCGGGTGGCGTGCTCCATCATCACCACCACCCGCTTGGCGCCGGCGACGAGGTCCATGCCTCCGCCCATCCCCTTCACCATGCGCCCCGGCACGGTCCAGTTGGCGAGGTCGCCCTGCTCGGAGACCTCGAGCGCTCCCAGGACGGCGAGGTCGAGGTGCCCGCCCCGGATCATGGCGAACGACTCGGCCGAGGAGAAGTAGGCGGTGCCGGGGATCTCGGTCACCGTCTCCTTGCCCGCGTTGATGAGGTCGGCGTCCACCTCCTCGGCCCGCGGGTAGGGGCCCACGCCGAGCATGCCGTTCTCGGACTGGAGCACCACCTCCACCCCCGGGGGCACGCAGTTGGCGAGGAGCGTCGGCATGCCGATCCCGAGGTTCACGTAGAACCCGTCCTCGAGCTCGCGGGCGACCCGCAGGGCGATCTGTTCCCGGGTGAGGGGCATGGGGCTTTCACCTCGGCCGGACCGTCCGGCGCTCGATGGGCTTCTCGTAGCGTTCGCCGCGGACCACGCGCTTCACGTAGATCGACGGCACCTGCACGGCGTCGGGGGGGATCTCGCCCACCGCCACCACCTCCTCGGCCTCCACCACCGTCACCCGGGCCGCCCCGCACATGACCGGGTTGAAGTTGCGGGCGGTCTTGCGGAAGACGAGGTTGCCGAAGGCGTCGGCCTTGTAGGCCTTGACGAGCGCGAAGTCGGCCTTGAGCGGCAGCTCGAGGAGGTACTCGCGCCCGCCGATGACGCGGGTCTCCTTCCCCTCGGCGACCCTCGTGCCCACGCCGGTCGCGGTGTAGAAGCCGCCCAACCCGGCCGCCGCGGCCCGGATGCGCTCGGCGAGCGTGCCCTGCGGGTTCAGCTCCACCTCGAGCTCGCCCGACAGGTACTGGCGCTCGAACTCCTTGTTCTCCCCGACGTAGGAGGCCACCATCTTGCGGATCTGGCGGGCCTTGAGCAGCACCCCCAGGCCCTGCTCGGTCGTCCCGCAGTTGTTGGAGATGACGGTGAGGTTCCGCACGCCCTTGCGGTGGAGGGCCAGGATGAGGTTCTCGGGGATGCCGCACAGGCCGAAGCCCCCCACGAGCACCGTCGCCCCGTCCTCGACGTCGTGGATGGCCTCGTCCGCCGAGGGGTAGACCTTGTTCATGCCCAGGCTCCCTCCCCTTTTGCATACCGCTTCGCGCGACCGCCAGCCGGACCCAAGGGAGGTTACCCCGGGGGCCCGCTGTCCGCCGCCTTAGCGCCGGCGGGTGGCCCCGGCCAACGCTCCGGCCATCCCGGGTGGGTACGAGGGCGGCCGTCCCGCCGGCCGGCGTCCCGCGAGAGGGCGAGGGCGCCCGCCTCCTGCCGCTTGCCGCCCTGGCGCCCCTGAGCTTAAGTCCCGTCTCGATGGAGAGCTCCGCCTTCCCGGTCATCCTCGTCCACGGGGGGGCCGGCCACCTCGGCGAGGACGATCCCGCCTCGAGCGGGAAGGAGGCCCCCCGGCTCGTGGGCGTGCGCGAGGCCGCCCGCCTCGGTCAGGCGCTCCTCTTGAAGGGGGGGAGCGCGCTCGACGCGGTCGAGGCGGCGGTCCGGCTGCTGGAGGACGACCCGACCTACAACGCCGGGACCGGCGCCTGCCTGAACCTCGAGGGCGCGGTCGAGCTCGACGCCTCGATCATGGACGGGGCGACCCTGCGCTGCGGGGCGGTGGCGGCGGTGCGGGCGGTGAAGAACCCGGTCTCCCTGGCGCGCCTCGTGATGGAGCGCTCGCCGCACGTGCTCTTGGCTGGCCCGGGCGCCTCGGCCTTCGCGAGGGCCGAGGGCCTCCCACCCTGCGACGAGGCCCTGCTGGTCACCGCGGCCCAGAGGGCGCGCCACGCCCGTCTCGCCGGCGCCCGGCCCGAGGGGCACGGCACGGTGGGCGCGGTGGCGCGGGACCGCCTGGGCCATCTCGCCGCGGCGACCTCCACCGGCGGGACCTCGCTCAAGCTTCCCGGACGGGTCGGCGACAGCGCCCTCATCGGCTGCGGGACCTACGCCGACGACGCGCTCGCCGCCGTATCCTCGACCGGCCACGGCGAGAGCATCATCAGGGTCACGCTCGCCCGCCTGTGCGCCGACCTGGTAGGCGCGGGGTACCCGGCCCGCGAGGCGGCCCGCGAGGCGGTGGCCCGCCTTGGCCGGAAGGTGGAGGGCCAGGGCGGCCTCATCGTGGTCGGCCCGCACGGCGAGGTCGGCTTCGCGCACAACACGCCGGTCATGAGCCGGGCCTACGCGCGGCCCGACGGGACGCTGGTCGCCGAGCTCTAGGGGGCTCTGGGGGCGACGCCAGCGTGATCCTTCGCGGCCATGACGAAGGGCAAGATCATGTCGAGCGGCAGCGGGAAGACGATGGTGCTGGTCTTCTCGGTCGAGATCTCGATCAGGGTCTGCATGTAGCGCAGCTGCATGGCGCCCGGCGAGCGCGCGATGACGTCGGCGGCCTGCCCGAGCTTCTCGGCGGCCTGGAACTCGCCCTCGGCGCTGATGACCTTGGAGCGGCGCTCGCGCTCGGCCTCGGCCTGGCGCGCCATGGCCCGGCGCATCTCCTCGGGGAGGTCGACCTGCTTCACCTCCACCGCGGTCACCTTCACCCCCCACGGCTCGGTGTGGCGATCGATGATCTCCTGCAGCTGGCGGTTGATCTTCTCCCGCTGGCTGAGCAGGTCGTCGAGGTCGACCTGGCCCAGGACCGAGCGCAGGGTGGTCTGGGCGAACTGGCTCGTCGCGAAGAGGAAGTCGGTCACCTGGAGGAAGGCGCGGTCGGCCTGCAGGACCCGGAAGTAGATCACCGCGTTGACCTTCACCGACACGTTGTCGCGGGTGATGACGTCCTGGGGCGGCACCTGCTCGGCGGTGACGCGCATGTCGATGACGATCATCCGGTCGACGAAGGGGATGATCCACTTGAGCCCGGCGGTCTTGAGGGCCACGTAGCGGCCGAGCCGCAGCACCACGCCCTGCTCGTATTCGTTGATGATGCGCAGGCCCATGAAGATCCACAGCACGACCACGATGATGGGAATGAGCAGTCCAAGCGCGGGCATCTTGAGTCGTCCTTTCGAGGGGGGAGGATCGAGCAGAGGAGCTGGCGGGACCCCGACCCTGGCCGCCTTTCTACCTCTTCGCGTCGCTCTCGGCCACGACCGTCAAGACGAGACCCTCGACGCCGGTCACGCGCACCGGGGTGCCCGCCGGGATGGGCGCCTCCGAGCGGGCGCGCCAGTACTCCCCGTGGACGAAGATCTCGCCGCCCTGCGGGCCCACCTCGGAGAGGGCGACGCCGGAGTCCTGCACGAGGCCCTGCGGCCCCAGGACGAGTCTCTTCCGGCGCGAGGAGGCCACCTTGAAGGCCACGAAGCCCAGCAGGGCCACCAGCGCGAGCGGGGTCGGCCAGACCACGAGCGGCGAGAGGGAGAAGGCGCCCGGGTCGAATTGGTACTCGGGCGAGCTCTTGTCGATGAAGAGCAGGGTCCCGACCAGGATGCAGACCGCGCCCACCGCGCCGGCGAGCCCGTGGGTGGTGAGGTAGGCCTCGGCGACGAGCAGCCCCACCCCGGCGAGCAAGAGCAGGACCGCCCCGGTGTTGACCGGGATGACCTGCATGGCGAGGAAGGCGAGGAACAGGCACAGCCCGCCCACGATGCCGGGGGCGAGCGATCCGGGGTGGTAGAGCTCGAGGGCGAGGCCGAGCGTGCCGAGCAGCATGAGCAGCGCCGCCACGTTGGGGTTGGCGAGGAAATCCAGCGTCTTCTGCCGGATGGTCATGGCCTGGGGGACGATCTCGGCGTCCTTGCCCCGGAAGGTCACCCGGCGGCCGGCCACCTCGACCGTGCGGCCGTCGGCCGCGGCGAGGAAGGCCGGGAGGTCGGGGGCCACGAGGTCCACCACCTTCAGGCGGACCGCCTCCTCGGCGGTCACCGAGACGCTCTCCCGCACCGCCTTCTCGGCCCAGGCCTCGTTCCGGCCGCGCGCCTTGGCGATGGAGCGCGCGAAGGCGGCGGTGTCGTTCTCCACCTTGCGCGCCATCTCCTTGCCGGCCTCCTTCTCGACGTCGCCGCCCGCGGAGGTCACCGGGTGGGCCGCGCCGATGTTGGAGGCCGGGTTCATGCCGGCCACGTTGGCGGCGAGGGTGATGAAGACCCCCGCCGAGCCGGCCCGGGCGCCGGCCGGCCCCACGAAGACGGCGATGGGCACCTCGCTCGAGAGCATCTTCTGGACGATCTCGCGGGTGGCGTCGAGCTGGCCGCCGGGGGTGTCGAGCACGATGGCCACCGCGTCGAAGCGCTCGGCCCGGGCGCGGGCCAGGCCGGCCGCCACGTACTCTGCGGTGCCGCTCGTGATGACGCCGTCGAGGGTGAGGGCGAGGACCCGCGGGCGCCCGGCCGGCGCCGAGGAGGAGTCCGCGCTCGCTCCCAGGGCCACCGGGAGGGCGAGGAGCGCGGCCGCGGCGAGCGGCGCGAGGAGGGTGCGGGCTTGCGGGATCATCGCGCGGGCTCCTTGCCGAACTCCTTCATGACGAGCTTGAGATCCTCCCACGCTTTCTTCTTCTCGGGGGGATTCCGAAGGAGGTAGGCCGGGTGGAAGGTGGGCATGAGCTTCACCCCCTCGTAGCTGCGCCAGCGCCCGCGCTGCTTGCTCACCGGGGTCGGGTCGCGCAGGAGCGTCTGCACCGCGAAGCGGCCGAGCGCCACGATGACCTCCGGCCGCACCGCCGCGATCTGCGCCTTCAGGAAGCGCTCGCAGGCGAGGATCTCGTCCGGCTCCGGGTCGCGGTTCCCGGGGGGCCGGCACTTCACCACGTTGGCGATGTAGACGTCCTCGCGCGAGAACTGCATGGCCTCGATCATCTTGGTGAGGAGCTGCCCGGCCTTACCCACGAACGGCTCGCCCTGCAGGTCCTCGTCGGCGCCCGGGCCCTCCCCGACGAACATGACCTTGGCCGCGGGGTGGCCGACCCCGAAGACGAGCTTCGTCCTCCCCGCGGCGAGCTTGCAGCGCGTGCACTCGCCGAGCTCCTCGCGGATGGCGAGGAGCGCCGGGCTCCCGCAGCCCTTGTCCCGGAAACCGTAGACGCCGCCCTGGCCGGGCAGGCGGGGCTCCGCGGTCGGCGCGGGGAGCGACGGGCCGACCGGGCCCTCGGAGGGCGGTTCCGCCACCTCGCCGACCCCGCTGTCGAGGAGCCATTCGAGGTGGCGCCGCGCCTCGAGGACGATGGCCTTCATCTCCTCGCCGCCCTGTGTGACCTTGCCCACCCTCGCCTCTCCTCTAGGGGCTCCTCCGTGTTGCTGCGACCGCCGCGCGGCCCCTAGACTCCTTCGCGCTGCATGAGCGATCGACTCCTTCGATTCGTAAGCCTAGCTTCGCTCGCAACGGTGGCCCTGGCGATCCTGGTCTTCCCCACCGCCGCGCACGCCTGGGCTCCCCTCGCGCACTTGAGCTTCTCCGCCCGGGCGCTGCTCGAGCTCGAGAGCGTTCCCGCGCCCACCCGCGGCCTCCTCGGCGAGTACGCGAACGAGTTCCTCTACGGCTCGCTCGCGGCCGACATCGTGGTCGGCAAGAACCTGACCCGCTACCTGTACCATTGTCACAACTGGCGCGTCGGCTTCAACGTGCACCGAGCGGCCCGGCCCGGCGGGGAGCGGGCCTTCGCGCTCGGCTTCCTCGCCCACCTGGCCGCCGACACGGTGGCCCACAACTACTTCGTGCCCTACCAGGCCGTCGGCTCCTTCCGCCACCTCCACACCCGGCACGCCTACTGGGAGCTGCGCTACGACCAGCGCATGGACCGCACCCTCTCCCGGGTGGCGCGGGTGGTGAGCGGCCGGGCCTACCGCGGCCACGACGAGCTCCTGAGGCGCACCCTCAAGAAGGCCTCGGTCCTGCCCTTCTCCATCTCCCGCGGGCTCTTCGGCTCCCTGCTCGCCTCGGCCAGCGAGCCCCGCTTCCAGGCCCTCTCGCGCGGGTTGCTCGCCCGCCCGGGCCGGCTGCCGCTCCAGGAGGACCTCGTCGAGGAGACCGGGCGGCTTTCGGTGGAGGCCATCCTCGGGGTCCTCCGCGAGGGGGAGCGGTCGGAGGCCGCCCGGGCCGACGCCACCGGGGCGCGGAACCTCCGGGTGGCCATGAGGCTGCGCCGGGCCCTCTCGGCCCGTCGACCCCGGCTCGCCGGCGAGCTCGCCGCCGCCCTCTCGGCCGAGGTGCGGGGCGCCTTCCGGCAGAGCCTCTCCGGGCCGCTCCGGCTGCCACCCCCGCTCGTGCGCCTCCTCGCCTGAGGCAGTCGCCGCCTACTCCTTCCGGCGCGGGCGGCGCTCCTCCAGGACCGGCACCACCCAGTCGAGGATGGCGGAGGCCACCTCCTCCTTGGTGCCGTCGATGTTGGCCCGCTCGCCGGGGCCGACCAGGGTGACGCGGTTCCTTTCCCCGGCGAAGCCGGCGCCGGCCTTGCCCACCTTGTTCGCCACCACGAGGTCGCAGCGCTTGCTGGCGAGCTTCTTGCGGGCGTTGGCGAGAAGGGCCTCGGTCTCGGCCGCGAAGCCCACCAGGATGGGCGCCCCGGCCCGGCCGCCGAAGCGCCGCCCCAGGCCGGCCAGGATGTCGGGGGTACGGGTGAGCACGATCTCCTCGTCGTCCTCGGTCTTCTTCTTCTTGACGGGGGCGGGCGACTTGGGCCTGAAGTCCGAGACCGCCGCCGCCCCGACGAACAGGTCGAACTCCTCGGCCTCGCCCTCCACCGCGCGCGCCATCTCCTCGGCGGTGGTGACCCGCACGGTGCGCAGGCCCGGGGGATCGGGCAGCTCCACCGGACCCGAGACCAGGACCACCTCGGCGCCGCGCCGGGCCGCCACCCGCGCCACCGCGTAGCCCATCCGCCCGGTGGAGGGATTGGAGATGAAGCGCACCGGGTCGAGCGGCTCGCGGGTGGGGCCGGCGGTGACCACCACCCGGCGGCCCTCGAGGTCGCGCGGCTGCAGGAGGCGCGCGGCGGCGGTGACGATGGCCTGCGGCTCGGAAAGCCGGCCCTCGCCGACCTCGCCGTCGGCGAGCTCGCCCGAGGCCGGGCCCACGAGGTGCCAGCCGCGGCGGATGAGCGCCGCCAGGTTGTCCTTGGTGGCCGGGTTCATCCACATGCGGGTGTTCATGGCGGGCGCGAGGAGCCCGGGCCCCTCGAAGGCGAGCGCGGTGGTGGTGACCGCGTCGTCGGCGAGCCCGGCCCGGAGGCGCGCCAGGAGGTCCGCCGTCGCCGGCGCCACGACGAGGAGTTGGGCCGCCCGGGCGAGCACGAGGTGCCCGTAGCCCTCCTGCTCGTCGGGGTCGAGCAGATCCACGAGCACTCGCGCCCCGGTGAGCGCCTGGAAGGTGAGCGGGGCGACGAAGCGGGTCGCCGCCCGGGTCATGGCCACCCGGACGGTGGCGCCGGCCTTCACGAAGAGGCGCGCGAGCTCGCAGGCCTTGTAGGCGGCGATCCCCCCGCCGACACCGAGAACGACGGTCCTCCCGGAGAAGTCGGTCATGCGCCCATGGTAGTCGAGGAGGGCGCGCCCGTGGGAGGTCGAATGTTCCCTATGGGACCTG
>DATJVF010000102.1:0-2407 GCA_035501995.1 Anaeromyxobacteraceae bacterium | reverse complement strand
CTTCGTCTCGAAGGAGGACGACGTCAGCGCCGGCTACCTCATCGACCGCGACGAGTTCTACCTGCCGAACCTGGAGCTCGCGCCCGAGGAGCTGGCGCTCATCTACCTCGCCGGGTCGGTGGCGCTCTCCCAGGGCGCCTTCCCCTACGCCCGCGACCTCGCCCACGCCATGAACAAGCTCTCCTTCGCGGCGCGGGCCGCCGGCGCCTCCGAGACCGCTGCGCTGGCCGCCCGCCACCTCTCGCGGGGCGAAGGGGCGGGCTCCAAGGAGGGCGAGGGGGCGCGCAAGCTCGAGGAGCTGTCGGCCGGGGTGACCGCCAAGAAGCGGGTGCACCTCGTCTACGAGGGGGCCGAGCGCGGCGAGCGTACCGAGCGCGACGTCGACCCGTACGGCCTCTACCAGTCGGGGGGATCGTGGTTTCTGGTGGGGCACTGCCACCTGCGCGGTGCCCTGCGCACCTTCCACCTCGGGCGCATCGCCGAGGTGAAGGTGAACCCGGCCGCGCCGCGGACCCCCGACTTCGCCGTGCCGAAGGGCTTCGCGCTGCACGACTGGGCCACCCGCGAGCCCTGGGAGTACACCCTGCACCCTCCGCTGCGCTGCACGGTGCGGCTCGAGGGCGCGGTCCCGCCGGAGGTGCGGGCCTCCTTCGGGGCGAGGGCCAAGGTGCGCGAGGAGGCCGGGAGCCTGTGGGTGGAGATCGCCGCCACCAACGCCGAGGCGCTGCTCCGGCACGTCCTCTCGCTGGGAGAGCGGGCCCAGATCGTGGAGCCCCGCGAGCTGCGCGACAAGGCCCGCGCCGTCCTCGCCGGCCTCCTGCGGAGGTGCGGGTGAAGAAGCGCCCCTCCTCGCCGCGCCCGGCCTCGCCGCCGGCGCCCGCCAAGGTCGATCCGCGCGAGCGGTTGCGGCGCGTCCTCTTCCTCGTGCCCTACGCGGTGAGCCACCCCGGCATCCCGGTCCAGGATCTCGCCGCGAAGTGCGGGGTGAGCGAGGCGGAGCTCCTCGAGGACCTCGACTTCCTGCTCGGAGTGGGCTGCCCCCCCTTCGCGCCCGACGACTTCCTCGACCTCTACGTGGAGGGCAACCGGGTCTACGTGGCCCTGCACCAGCGCTTCTCGCGGCCGCCGCGTTTCACCGAGAGCGAGGCAGCTGCGCTGGCGGCGGCGGCGCAGGGGCTCGGCGGCGAGGGGGTGGAGCGGGTGGTGAAGACCCTGCGCGACTCGGTGCCCCGCGACCGCCGCAAGAGCTTCGACGAGCTGGTGGGCCGCATCTACGCCGGCTCACCCCCGGTGCGCGACTCGGTGCTGGGGCGCCTCGAGCGCGCCATCGCCCTGCGCCGCGAGGTGCGCCTGCGCTACTACACCGCCAGCCGGGCGGTAGAGGGCGACCGCACGGTGCGGCCCTACACCCTGGCCCAGCGCTTCGGGCACTGGTACCTGTACGGCTACGACCTCTCGCGGGCGCGGCCCCTGCCCTTCCGCCTCGACCGGGTCCGCGAGTGCACCCTCACCGACGTCCACTTCGAGCCCCCGAGCGACGCGCAGCTCTCCGGGGCTCGCCTGTTCTCGGAGCGCGAGCCCATCCGCCTCACCCTCGGCCCGCGCGCGGCGGCCTGGGCGCTCTCCCGGCCCGGGGTGGCGCTCCTCGAGCGCAAGGACGGCGGCGGCTGCCTCGTCGAGGTGGCCGGGGCGGACGAGGACTGGGCCACCCGCTTCGCCCTCTCCTTCGGCGGCGAGGCCGAGGTGGTGGCGCCACCGTCCGCCAGGCGCCACTTCGCCGAGGTGGTGAAGCGCTCGCTCGCCCGCTACGGCTAGGGCGCCTCCACCGCGCCATCCCAAGGCCAGGGGTCGAAGGGCAGCAGGGCCCACGGAAGGGGAACGGTCCTCTTGCACCCGGGGAAAAGACCCCCGGGGGAACCGCCCGAACCCGGTCCCAAGGCTGCCTCCCCGCCCTACCCCGGGTGTCCAGGACCCGTGTTACAGCCCACCAAGAACCCAAGGATGACAGGGGCTTGGCGACCGCCCGGGCGGGCACGCGGCGCGCATTGGCGAGCGCGTAGCGAAGCGAGGCTCCATGGCGCGCGTGCTCATCGTCGACGACACCGACATCGTGAGGAAGGCGCTCGAGCTCGCCCTGCGCAAGATGGGCCACGAGGCCGAGAGCACCTCCGACGCGCTCCTCGCGCTCGAGCTCGCCCTCGCCCATCCTCCGGACCTGGCGCTCCTCGACTACCGCATGCCCGGCATGGACGGCGTGACCTTGTTCGGGGAGCTGAAGCGCGCCCTCGGCGAGAAGTGCCCCAAGGTGCTCTTCGTCTCGGCGACCCCGCCCGAGGAGGTCCGCGCGCGCATGAAGTCGCCCACGAGCGCGGTGGGCTACGTGAAGAAGCCCTTCCACCTCGACGAC
>DATJVF010000101.1:0-2360 GCA_035501995.1 Anaeromyxobacteraceae bacterium | reverse complement strand
CAGCCCGGGGCCGGTGTCGCGCACGACCATGACTGCGCGCCCGTCGACGAGGCCGCTCTCCACGGTCGCCACCCCCCCTCCCGGCATGGCCTCGATGGCGTTCTGGAGCAGGTTGATGGCGACCTGCTTGATCTTCTCGGGGTCCACCCGCAGGTCGGGGATGGGCTCGCCCACCCGCTCGCGCCTCACCGTCACCCCGGCCGCCCGCGCCTCCGGACGCAGCAGGCGGGTGACCTCGTCGAGCAGGGCGTCGAGGCTGGCCGGGCGGTACTGCACGCGGTTGCTGCGCGAGAACTGGAGGAAGTCGCCGACCAGATTGTCGAGGCGCTTCACCTCCTCGCGGATGACCCCCACGAGCTCCTTGATCTCGCCGGCCACGCCCACGGGCAGGGGGGCCACCCGCCGCTCGAGGATCGAGAGCTGGAGGGCGATCGAGTTCAAGGGGTTCCGGACCTCGTGGGCGAGGCCGGAGGCGAAGGTGCCCACCACGGCCATCTTCTCGCTCTGGATGATGCGGGCCTGGGCCTCGTTGAGCTCGCGGTAGGCGCGGCGGGCCTTGTCGTAGAGCCGCGCGTTCTCGAGGGCGACCGAAGCCTGGGAGGCGAGGGCCTCCGCCACGTCGACCTGGTCCTCGGTCCAGCGGTGGGGCGAGGCGCAGGTGAGGACGAGGAGCCCGAGCGTCGCCTTGCGGGCGACGAGGGGAAGGATGAGGGCGGCCGCCCCCGCCCAGCGCCGGGCGATGTCCTTGTTGACCCGGTCGTCTCGCGCCCAGTCCTCCGTGTCGAGGCGCACCTGCTCCTCGAGGGCGCGGCGGTGGAGGCTCTCGCCGAGCGCCGTCAGGTCCAGCACCTGTCCTCGCCGCAGCTCGGGGTGCGGGAGGCCGGCCAGGTGCGCGACGGTGAGCTGGCGGGGGTCCGAGCCGAGGAGGATGTGGACGCGATCCACCCGCACGATCTCGAGCGCGGTGCGGCCCACCGCGGCCAGCACGGCCTCGGGGTCGAGCGACTCGCCGATGCCCTTGTTCAAGGCGGCGAGGGCGCGGGCCTCCTGGTTGTGGAGCCGCTCGGCCTTGAGGTGGCGCGCCCCCTCGACGGCCAGGCAGAGCTGGCGGCCCACCGTCTCCAGGAAGCGCAGCTCCGCGGGCTCGAACGTCGCGCCGGGCCGGGCGGCCACGTTGAGGACGCCCCGGCTCATCCCGTTGAAGGCGAGGGGGACGCAGCCGTGCGCGACGGGCTGCCCGAGGCCGGCGCCGATCATCGGCATCCGCGGGCACTCGGTGGTGTTCCGGGCCTGGAGGCCGTGACCCGAGGCGAGGACCTCGCGGCAGAGGCACTCGCCGAGGCCGTGAGCCCTGACCGCGTCGAGGTAGGCCGGAGAGACCCCCCGGTGGGCGGCGAGGCGCAGCTTGTGGTCCTTCTCGTCGTCGAGGAAGACCCAGGCGGTGGCGAGCCCGAGCCCCTCGAGCAGGGCCTCGAGCGTCGAGTCGAGGATCCGCTGGACGTCTTCCTCGCCGTGGAGGCGGGTCGAAATGTCGGCCAGGATCGCGAGCTCGCGCTCGCGGACGGCGGCCTCCCACTGGGGGCCTCCGTTGGGCGAGCCGGCCGGAGCCGTCGTGCGGTCCTTCGGCAAGTCCTGCGCCATCCTGAGTTCATCTTGACACAAGCCAAGGCGGGAGCGCGAGTTCGGGCCGGCGCCCTCGGACGGCGGCCGCGAACGGCGAGGCGAAGCGGCTGCGTGGACGCGCGGAGTCCCCGCAAGGGCCGCGGCGCAAGCGCCTTTTTGCGTGGCGAGAGCGGTGGAACCGGCCGCCCAGCCGCGCTAGAGTGGAAGGAGGAGGCGAAACGTGGAGGCCAGCCCGGGACGGAACGACCCCTGCCCCTGCGGATCGGGGAAGAAGTACAAGCAGTGCTGCCTCGGGAAGGACGAGGAGAAAGCGCGCTCGGCGCGGGCGAAGGCCGCGGAGGAGGCTCCCCTGCCCAGCGCGGAGAGCGCCGCTCCGGCCCATGCCGGGCCCCGGCATCAGACGCGTCAGCCCTGGAAGAAGTCGGCGACCAACACCCACGGCTTCGGCAAGACGAGCCTTCCTCGCAAGGTCGGGGGAAGCTAGACCGTGCTCGCGCGCGGCCTCGGCGCCGCCCTCGCTCTCGCCGCGTGCGGCTGCGGGTCGGCGGTCAACTACCTCGACCCCGCGGGACCGGTCTACGTCACCTCGCACCCCGGGCCGGTCCGCCCCGCCGTGCCGGGGGCACCCTTCCGGGTCGTCACCTTCAACATCGACTTCGGCATCGAGGTCGACCGGGCGATCGAGGTGCTCCGCCGGACCGAGCCTCTCCGGAGCCTGGACGCGCTCGCCCTCCAGG
>DATJVF010000100.1:0-2565 GCA_035501995.1 Anaeromyxobacteraceae bacterium | reverse complement strand
GGAGGTCGACCAGGCGGTGGCCAACCTGCTCACCCTGATGGAGCCGATCATGATCCTCTTCCTCGGCGTCAGCGTGGGCGGCATCGTCATCGCCATGTACCTGCCCCTCTTCGACCTCATCAGCAAGCTGTCCTGAGCCATGTCCCGGCCCGGCGCCTTGGGGCTCCGGGCGGGTGTCGATGAAGAGGCCTTCGCCGAACTCCTGCACCGGGGAGGACCGATCGTGGTGAAGCTGCGGGCCCCGGGGTTGGAGGCGTCAGGGCCCCGGCACGCCGGCCTTTCGCGCGGGCGGCGCCGGTGAACGCCGGCCTGGAGGCGCGGCTCCGGAGGCTGATGCTCTTCCGGGTGGTCATGGCGACCACCCTCCTCTTCATCGCCACCTACGTGCAGGCGGTGTCCGAGACCCTCCTCCCCATCAACCCGGTGTACTTCGTCGTCGGGGCCACCTACGCCCTCACCGTGGTCCACGCGGCGCTGCTCCGCGGGCGGCTCGACCGGCGCACCCTCGCCTACGCGCAGGTGACCTTCGACCTGCTCACCATCACCGCCCTCGTGCACTTCACGGGCGGGGTGAGAACCGGCTTCCTCCTGCTCTACCCCCTCTCGGTCCTCTCCGCGACCGTGCTCCTGCCCCGGCGGGGCGCCCTCGCCCTGGCCGGGGCGGCGACCGCTCTCTACGCCGCCCTGCTCCTCGCCGTGCGGGAGCACGCCCTGCCCGCCCAGGGGCTGGAGGAAGTCGCGTACCAGCCGCCTCGGATCCTCTTCTTCTCGGTCTTCGTGCTCGGCGTGGCCTGCGCCACCGTCGCCTTCCTCGGGTCGTACCTGGAGGAGAGCCTGCGCCACGCGGGGGCGCAGCTCCGCGAGGCGGCGGCGGAGATGGCCGACCTCCGGGAGCTGAACCAGGTGATCGTGAACAGCATCCAGAGCGGGCTCATGACCACCGACGAAGAGGGGCGGGTCCTGTACGTCAACCGGTTCGGGGAAGCGATACTCGGGCGAACGCCGTCCGCCCTCCGGGGCTCGCCGGTGAGGGGTGTCCTCGGCTCGCCGCTCCTCGGGCCGGCCGAGCTGAACGCGCGCGCGGCCACCCGGGCCCTGGCCCGACTCGAGGTCGCCTATCGGCATCCCGACGGACGGACGCTGGAGCTCGGCGTCTCGGTCACGCCCCTCGCCACCCAGGAGCAGACCCGGCGGGGCTACCTCGTGGTCTTCCAGGACCTCACCGAGATCCGCCGGCTCGAGGACGAGGTGCGCACGAAGGAGAAGCTGGCCGCGGTGGGGGAGATGGCGGCCCAGCTCGCCCACGAGATCCGCAACCCGCTGGGGTCCATCCGTGGCTCCGCCCAGGTGCTGATGGGCGAGCCGGCTCTCGCCGAGGAGCAGGGCCGGCTCCTCGCCATCATCTTCCGCGAGTCGAAGCGCCTGTCCGACACCCTGAACCGTTTCCTGTACCAGGCTCGCGCCCCCGCCGCGCCCCGTGGGCCGGTGGACCTGCGCCCCGTGGTCGAGTCCGCGATCACCCTCCTCCGGAGCGGGGGGGAGCTGCGGGCCGACCACGTCCTCTCGTTCGCGGCCGACGAGGGGCCGCTCGTCTGCCTCGCCGACCCCGACCAGATCGCCCAGGTGTTCTGGAACCTGGTCCGGAACGCCCTCGAGGCCATGCCGGGGGGCGGCCGCCTCGACGTGACCCTGCGCCGACGGGGGGAGGACGTCGTCCTCGGCGTCTGCGACGAAGGCCGCGGGATCGAGCGCGACGAGCAGGGGCGCATCTTCGAGCCCTTCCGCTCCCGCGGGTCGATGGGGACGGGGCTCGGTCTCGCCATCGTGTTCCGGATCGTCCGCGAGCACGGCGGCGACATCGGCGTGCGCAGCGTTCCCGGCGAAGGCACGCAGATCGAGGTGCGGCTCCCCCTCGCCGCGGTCCCGGCGCCGGCATGAGGATGGCGCGACGCGGCCCGGGCCCGCCGGCGGTTTGAAACCGTCCGACCGCGACGTTAGCATCCGCATCGGGCGGGAGGCCTTCCCGGGGTGAAGCGCATCCTCATCGTCGACGACGAGCAGTCCATGCGCGAGCTGCTGGCGATCCTCCTGAAGAAGGAGGGCTTCGAGGTGGCCACCGCGGGCAGCCGCGCCGAGGCCGCCGCCGCCCTCGCCGGCCCCGCCGTGGACATGGTCCTCACCGACGTGCGCCTGCCCGACGGCGACGGGCTCGAGATCCTGCGGCACGTGAAGGCGGCGTCCCCGGAGACGGTCGTCATCGTGATGACGGCCTTCGGGACCACGGAGACCGCGGTCGCGGCCCGGAAGCTCGGAGCCGAGGCCTACGTGCTCAAGCCCTTCGACGTGGACGAGGTGCGCATCGTCATCCGCGACGCCCTCGCCACGCGCGACCTGCGCTCCGAGAACGTCCGGCTGAAGCGCGAGGTGGGCGAGCGCTACGGCCTCGACCGCCTGATCGGGGTCTCGGCGGCCATGGCCTCCCTCTTCGAGATGGTGCGGGCCGTCGCGCCGGCGAGCTCGACCGTGCTCATCAGCGGAGAGAGCGGCACCGGCAAGGAGCTCGTG
>DATJVF010000099.1:0-2673 GCA_035501995.1 Anaeromyxobacteraceae bacterium | reverse complement strand
CGGCGAGCTTCACGTGGGTGGGAAAGCCGCCCCCGCCGGCCCCCACCACCCCCGCCCGGCGCACCTGCTCGGCGAGGGTCATGGGGCGCGGGGGGGCGCCGTCGCGCCGCTCTCTCTGTCCTGCCTGGGGATCGTCATCCTTGGACCTTCGTCGGGGACGGGCGGGCTCAAGGCGGGCATCCTAGCACTCTCGCCGCGCCGGGGGCCCGGCGGGAGGCGAGGAGCCGCCCGGCCGCCCTCAGCCCCTCTTCTGCTGCACCTCGCGCTCATAGGCCCTCACCGCCTCGAGCCAGCCCGGGCCGGCGGGCACGCCGCGGCTCTCGCAGTAGTGGTTCCAGACCGCGGCCCAGGGCAGGGCCTTGTTCTCCTCGAGGAGGGCCAGCCGGGCGGTAGCGTCAGAGCGTCCCTCGACCTCGGCGAGCCTCGCGCCCGGCTCGAGGAGCGCCCGCAAGAGGGCGCGCCGCACGTTGCGCATCCCTACCACCCAGGCGGCGATGCGGTTGATGCTGGCGTCGAAGAAGTCGATGGCCAGCGCCACCTTCCCGAGCGCCCGGCCGCGCACGAGCTCGTTGGCGATGGCCTGGGTCTCGTCGTCGAGCAGGACCACGTGGTCGCTGTCCCAGCGCACCCCGCGGCTCACGTGGACGAGCAGGCCCTCCACGAAGGGCAGAACGGCCGAGAGCTTGTCCGAGACGAGCTCGGTCGGGTGGTAGTGGCCGGTGTCGATGCAGAGCCAGACCTTCCGGCTGGCGGCGTAGGCCAGGTAGAAGTCGTTCGACCCCACCGTGTAGCTCTCGGCGCCGATCCCGAACAGCTTGCCCTCCACCGCGTCGACGAGGAAGGCGCGCGGGAAGGGGCGGGCCAGGATCTCGTCGAGCGCCTCGAGGAGGCGCCGGCGCGGGCCGAAGCGGTCGTAGGGCTGGTCCTTCGAGCCGTCCGGGATCCAGATGTCCATCACCGCGGGCGTGCCGAGCGCCTCCCCGAAGTGGGCGCTCACCACCCGGCTCGCCTGGCAGTGCTCGATCCAGAAGCGGCGGATGGCCGGATCGGGATGGGAGAGGGTGGCCTGCTCGCTCAGGGGGTGGGAGAAGAAGGTGGGATTGAAGTCGAGCCCGATCTTCTTCGCCCGGGCCCAGTCCACCCAGGCTCTGAAGTGCTCGGGCCGGATCTCGTTGCGCGGGACCGGCCGGCCGGCCTCGAGGTAGCTCGCGTGCAGGTTGAAGCGCTTCGGCCCCGGGATCTGCGCCATGGCCAGCTCGGCGTCCCGGCGCAGCTCGTCGGCGCTGCGGGCCCGCCCGGGGTAGTTCCCGGTGGTCTGGCAGCCCCCGGTGAGGGGCCCCTCGGGGTTCTCGAAGCCCCGCACGTCGTCGCCCTGCCAGCAGTTCATGGAGACGGGGATCTCGTCGAGGCGCGAGAGGGCGGCCTCGGCGTCGACCCCCTGCTCGGCATAGGCCTCGCGCGCGAGCGCGTAGGCGGCTTCGATGGACGGTTTCTGGCTCATGGTGAGCTCCGCGGTCTACTTGAAGCGGTCACGCTCCTGGGGTGGCTCGAGAGCCTATCACCCTTCCTTGCGGCGGGACTGCGCGATGGACTCAAACAGCGCCCAGGCCGACTCGGGGACCCTCTCCTGCGGCCGGTACTCCTCCACCGAGAACGAGCGCTCGACGATGGCCCGGGCCTCGGCGAGGTCCCGCAAGGCCCCGAGGGCGATGAACTGGACGCAGGCGTTGCCGAGCGAGGAGGTCTCGACCGGACCGGCGTTGACCGTCACCTCGCAGGCGTCGGCGGCGAGCTGGTTGAGGAGCGTGTTCTGCGAGCCGCCGCCGACGATGCGGACCCGCGTCACCTGGCGGCCGGAGGCGGCCTCGAGGTGGCCCTTCACCCGCCGGTAGGAGAGGGCCAGGCTGTCGAGGGCGCAGCGGGCGAAGCCGCCGAGGTCCTCGGGCTCCCTCTGGCCGCTGCGGACGCAGAAGGCGCGGATGGCCTCCCGCATCGAGGGCGGGTTCATGAGCTCGGTGTCCTCGGGGTCGATGAGCGAGCGCCAGGGCTTGGCGGCCCGGGCCGCCTCGACCACCTCCGGGTGGCTCGGGTTCCCGAACTCCTGCCGGATGCGCTGGAGCAGGTAGAGGCCGACGATGTTCTTCAGCACCCGGTAGCGCCTGGCCACCCCGCCCTCGTTGGAGATGTTGAGGCGCAGCGCCAGCTCGTCGGCGTAGGGCACCGGGCTCTCGATGCCCATGAGCGACCAGGTTCCCGAGGAGAGGAAGGCCTCCTCCGGCCCGCGCAGGGGGATGGCCGCCACCGCCGAGGCCGTGTCGTGGCTGCCCGGCGCCACCACCTTGAGGGCTCGGCCGGAACCCTTCCGCACCGGGGTGTGGCCGAGCACCGTGCCGGGCTCCACGAGCGGCCGGACCAGGCGGCGCGGGACCCCGGCCGCCGCGAGGAGCTTCTCGTCCCAGTCGCGGGACTCGAGGTTCACGAGCTGGCTCGTGGTAGCGTCGGTGTACTCGTTGGAGAGCTCGCCGCACAGGCGGAAGTGGAAGTAGTCGGGCAGGAAGAGGAGGTGGCGCGCCCGGGCGAGCCAGTCCGGGTTCCGCCGCGAGCAGGCGGCGAGCTGGTAGAGCGTGTTGAAGCGCTGGAACTGGATCCCGGTGCGACGGTAGATCTCGCTGG
>DATJVF010000098.1:0-4116 GCA_035501995.1 Anaeromyxobacteraceae bacterium | reverse complement strand
CTGCGAAGCCGTGAAGGTCGTGGTGAGCGCCCCGGCCTGCAGGGCGCCGTGCACCGCGCCGGCCGCGCCGCCCTCGGACTGCATCTCGGTCACCGAGGGCACGGTGCCCCATACGTTCTTGCGGCCCTGGGCCGACCACTCGTCGGACCACTCCCCCATGTTCGACGAGGGGGTGATGGGGTAGATCGCGATGACCTCGTTGATGCGGTGGGCGACCGACGCCACCGCCTCGTTGCCGTCCATCGTGATCATCTGCCGCTTCGACATAGGTTCTCCTCTTATGCAGAGTGTGCGCTGGAGAGGCGCCTGGTCCACTCCCGCCGCAAACCCTGCAGAGCTTGCGGAAGTGCCCGGAGTTCCTGCAATCAGCGGACCGGACTTGAGGACCGTCAAGGCGATCGCGACGGAGGTCCGCTGGCGGGCGGCGCCATTAAGGGCCAAACGGCCCGACTCCGCAAGGGTGCTCTTCGAGAGCCGCCGGGCGGGGCGCTGGAGCGTCGCCTGCCCGGCCTGGAGGATCGCCGGCCGCCTGCGCGAGGCCCGCCCGGAGACCCCCGAGGGTCGCCCGCCCCCATCCCCCGCGCGACGGGGGCCCGGCCTGCCGGATTGCCCGGGCGAGGGGAGGCTCGCCGCGCCGGTCGGGAGCGAAAGAGAGGCCCCCGGCGAAGGGCCCTACCCCTCCACCTGGAAGCGCGGCGCGTCGGCCCACAGGCCCTCGAGGTCGTAGAACCCGCGCGCCTCGCGGCCGAACACGTGGGCCACCACGTCCCCGCAGTCGATGAGGATCCAGCGGCCGCTCTCGTAGCCCTCCACCCCGATCGGGCGGCTGTTCTGCTCCTTCAGCTTGTCTTCCACCGCGTCGGCGATGGCGCCGGCCTGGCGGTCCGAGTCGGCCGTCATGAGCACGAAGTAGTCCGCGTAGCTCGACAGCCCGCGCACGTCGAGGACGAGGACGTCCTCGGCCTTCTTGTCGAGGCCGGCGCGGGCGATGTCGAGCGCGCGCGGGCGGGAGGGGTCCGCGGAGGGAGCGCCGGGGGCCGGGGCGGGCCCGGCCGGGCTCCTCGGTCGCCGATCCTTCTTGCGCGCCGGGGAAACCCCGCGGGCGCGCGGGTGCGTCGAGGCGCCCGCCGGGCGGGCGCTCTTCTTCTTCTTCGCGGCGGTCTTCTTCATGCGACCTCTCTCTAGGCGCGCACCTGTCCGTCGCCCTCCACCACGAACTTCTGGGTGGTGAGCTCGCGGAGGCCCATGGGGCCGAACGCGTGCAGCTTGGTGGTGGAGATGCCGATCTCGGCCCCCAGGCCGAGCTCGCCGCCGTCGTTGAAGCGGGTGGAGGCGTTCACCATGACCGCGCTCGCCGTCACCTCGCGCTCGAAGCGCCGGGCCGACTCGAGGTCCCTCGTCAGGATGGCCTCGGTGTGCAGGGAGCCGTAGCGGGCGATGTGGTCGAGGGCGCCGTCGAGGCCCGGCACCACCCGCACCGCCAGGATCTTGGCCAGGAACTCCCGCCCGAAGTCCTCGGGCGTCGCCGCGCTCGCCACCACCCCGGCCCGCCGAAGCAGCGTGAGGGCGGTGGGGTCGCAGCGCAGCTCGACGCCCTCCTTGCGGAGCGCGCGGCCGACCGGCGGCAAGAGGCGGGCGGCGGCCGAGCGGTGCACGAGCAGGCACTCGAGGGCGTTGCACACTCCGGGGCGCTGCACCTTCCCGTTGAGGGTGAGCGCCACCGCCTTCTCCACCGGGGCCGAGGCGTCGAGGAACAGGTGGCAGACCCCCTGGTAGTGCTTCACCACCGGGACCCGCGCCCGCTCGGCCACCGCGCGGATGAGGGCCGGGCCGCCGCGCGGGATGGCGAGGTCGATGAGGTCGTCGAGCGCGAGCAGCGCGAAGGTCGCCTCCCGGTCGCTCGTCGGGACCACCTGCAGGGCCGCGCGCGGCAGCCCGGCCCGGGCGAGCCCCCCGGCGAAGGCCTCGGCGAGCGCGAGCGACGAGCGCAGGGCCTCCTTGCCGGGCCGGAGGATGACCGCATTGCCGCTCTTCAGGCACAGCCCGGCCGCGTCGACGGTGACGTTGGGCCGGGCCTCGTAGACCATCAGCACCACGCCGAGCGGGATGCGCACCTTCTTCACCGAGAGGCCGTTCGGGCGGCCCCAGCTCTCGGTGACCTCCCCCACCGGATCGGGCAGGGCGGCGATCTCCGCGAGCGCCCCGGCCATGGCCGCGATCCGCGCCGGGTCGAGCGCCAGCCGATCGAGGAAGGCCTCGGCGAGGCCGGCCTGGCGCGCCGCCCGGAGGTCCTCCCGGTTCTCGGCGAGGATCGGGCGGGCCCGGCGGCGCAGCTCGAGGGCCGCCGCCTTTAGGCCCTCGTCCTTCTGCCGGGTCTCGGCCCTGGAGAGCGCGCGGCTGGCCTCCTTGGCCGAGAGGGCGAGCGCCCTCATCTCGGTGCCGAGGTCGCCGCCCCGCGGTGGGGCGACCGCGCTCGTCTTGCGCGTCATGGCTCGTGCTCCGGCCCCGCCTCGAGCAGGACCATGTCGTTCCGGTGGACCACCTCGTCGAGGTACTTATACCCGAGCACGCGCTCGATCTCGCTCGTCTTCAGGCCGGCGATGCGGCGCACCTCGTCGGCGCCGTAGCCGGCCAGGCCGCGCGCGAAGGGGCGCCGCTCCTCGACCGCGATGTCGACCGGGTCGCCCACCCCGAACTGTCCAGCCACCCCGCGCACCCCCGAGGGGAGCAGGCTCTTGCCGGAGGCGGTGAGGGCCAGCCGGGCGCCGGGGTCGACCAGGATGACCCCGCGGCCCTTGGCCGCCGAGGCGAGCCAGCGCTTGCGGCCCTTGAGCCGCTCGGGCTCGGGGGGGAAGTAGGTCCCGACGGCGGCGCCGGCGAGGAGTTCGGCGAGCGCCCCCGAGCGCCGCCCGGAGAGCAGCGCGGTGCCGACGCCCTGGGCGGCGAGCCGCCGCGCCGCCCGCAGCTTGGTCACCATCCCCCCCACGCTGCGGGCGCTCCCCGCCCCCCCGGCCATCCGTTCGATCTCGGGGGTCACCCGCCTCACCGCCGGGATGAGGCGGGCACCCGCCTCCCGCGGGTCGCGATCGTAGAGCCCCTCCACGTCGGTGAAGAGGACCACCAGCTCCGCCTCCACGCAGGTGGCGACCAGGGCGGCCAGGCTGTCGTTGTCGCCCACCTTGATCTCGTCCACCGCCACCGTGTCGTTCTCGTTCACCACCGGCAGGACGCCGAGCTCCTGCAGGCGTCCGAAGGTGCGGCGCGCGTTCAAGAAGCGCTTGCGGCTCGCCAGGTCCTCGGCGGTGAGCAGCACCTGGGCCACCTTCATCCCGACCGGGGCGAGGGCCTCGCCCCAGGCCGCCACCAGGTCGGGCTGCCCGGCCGCCGCGCAGGCCTGCTTGGTGGCGATGTCCCAGGGCTTGGACCGCGAGCGGGCGAGCCCGAGCTTCTGCGCACCCATGGTGATGGCGCCCGAGCTCACCAGCACGAGCCTGCGGGTGCTGGCCACCGCCGCCAGCTCGGCGGCCAGCCGCGCGCAGTTGCGCCGGTCGAAGCGGCCGCTCTCGTCGGTGAGGGTCCCGGTACCGACCTTGACGACGAGGCCCTTCGCGCGGGCCAGCCTCGAGCGTGGCACCCGCGCATTCTACACGCGAACGCCCCGGCCCCAAGGCGCCACCTGGCCCGTGCGGCGGGCTCCGCTCAGGCGGTCTTCACCCGGGCGGCCTTCTCGAGGCCCAGCTCCCCGATGGCCTGCTCGCGCATCTTGTACTTCTGCACCTTCCCGGTCACGGTCATGGGGAAGGCGTCGACGAACTTCCAGTAGCGCGGGATCTTGTAGGTGGCGATCTTGCCGCGGCAGAAGGTGCGCAGCTCCTCGCTCGTCACCTGCGCCCCGGGCCTGAGCTTCACCCAGGCCATGAGCTCCTCGCCGTACTTCAGGTCGGGCACGCCGATGACCTGCACGTCGGCGATCTCGGGCCGGGTGTAGAGGAACTCCTCCACCTCGCGCGGGTAGATGTTCTCGCCGCCGCGCAGGACCATGTCCTTGATGCGGCCGACGATGTTGACGTAGCCCTGGTCGTCCATGGTGGCGAGGTCGCCGGTGTGCATCCAGCG